>NZ_JBJZOI010000013.1:0-175796 GCF_047200635.1 Saccharopolyspora antibiotica
CCCCCCCCCCCCCCCCCCCCCCCCCCCCCCCCCCCTCTTCCCCCCCCCCCCCCCCCCCCCCCCCCCGCGCGCCTCCGCGTTCACCCCAGGTCCACCTCGAGCTCGAGCTGCCCGGGAGCCGCTGGCCGCCCGTGCGGGTGCCGCAGGCCCCGGACGAACCCCTCCTGGTTCTCGAAATCGATCAGCTTCTCCAACCGTCCACGCATCCCGGCGGGGACGTCGTTGTCGACGACGATGAGCTGGACGTTCTCGAAGCGCCCGGGCGCCCGTCGGCGGCCCTCCTCGAAGTAGTCGCTGATCTGCTCGTACATCCGCGTCGCCAGCTCCTCATCGGTGTCGTTGCGCCCCAGGTTCTTCTGCGGCGAATCGATGATCAGCAGCGGGGGCAGGAGGAATCGCGGATCTTCGAGCGCGTGCTTCAGCAGGGTCAGGCTGTACGCCACGGACACCGCGGCGCGCGACCCACCGCCGCGCTCGTCGAAGTCCTGCTCGTCGACCAGCGGCAGCAACGTCGTCCGGCTCAGCCGCGCGCGCTTGGTGGCCCAGGGCAGGTCGAACGCGTCCACGATCCCCCGGAACAGTTTGTCGAGGTGCTCGAAGACGTCCTCGGGCCTGGTCAGCTCGGCCTCGGCTCGGACCAGGTCCGCGTCGACCTCTTCTTGTTTCTCCCGCAGTTCCCCGATCTTCTCGCGCTGCGCCGCGAGGTGCCGGTGCGGTTCCCGGAGCCGTTGCAGTGCGGTGATCGCGCTGCGCAGCGACTGCCTCTCCTCGGCCGCCGCCGCGATGTCGTCGACGTGCGGGGCGACCGCGGTGTCGGCGGCCTCAGCCAGGGCCTGCCGAGCCGAACCGTGCTCCTCCGCTGCGACGCCGGCCGCGGCGCGGGTCCGCTCCAGTTCCCGATCGCACTCCGCGAGGCGGGCCGCGGCGTGCTTCCGGCGGTGCAGCAGCAGATCGCGCTCCTGATCGCGCGCCGCACCGGGAAGCCGCTCGGTGCACAGGCTGCACCGCCCTGGCGGCACTTCGCGCGAGCCGAGGTCAGCTCCGCACGCCGGGCACGGTGTGTAGAGCAGTGACAGCGCCTCGCCGGCCCGGGGCGGAGCGGGGTCGTGCTGGCCCAGCTCCGCCAGCGCGGCGTCGAGGTGATCGAGCTCGCCGGTCGCCTCGGCGACCTGCCGCAGCGCTCGATCAACGACGTCCTCCGCGCGCACGAGCTGTTGCCGGGCGTTGTCGAGCCGCCGCCGGAGGTGATCGGTGGACCGGGTCGCCGTCCTGGTCCGCTCTCGCAGGTCCTCGAGCCGTCGGTTTGATCGAGCCTCCTCCTCCCGCAAGCGCGCCAAGTCGTCCTCGATCGCGGTGGCGGTGGTCCGCAACGATTCGTCGAGGAAACCCTCGATCTTGGCGACTTCCCGCGCGCGACTTTTGATCACCGCTTTCAGCTGGTCGTTGCGGGCGCGCAGGCGTTCGGTCGTCTCGCTGGTCAGTCCCAGCAACAGCTTCGCCACCACGAGGCGAGCCACGTCCTCCGACGGCGGGCGGACCACGAACCGCTCGATGTCGTCCTGCCGGAGGTGCAGGTAGGGGAGCAGATCGTGCGCGAACGAGAGCTGCTTGCCGCGTGCCAGCCGGACGGAAGCGAAGACCTCGTCGAGGCCGAGGCGGGCGAGCAGCCAGTCCGAGAAGCCCTGCTCACCGCGGCGCGGCCGGACCGGCAACTCCGTGATCGGGTTCTTAAGCATGTCCAGGACCTCGACGGAGCCGGACCGCTTGCGTTTCCGGCGCAGGAAGACCTCCTCCTCGCCGATCCGCACCCCGGCCTCGACCGCGACCACGTGCTCGGCCACCGCGCCTCGAAACTTCACCTCGCGTCCGAGCGCGAAGTCGATGCAGTCGACCATCGAGGTCTTCCCGCGATCGATCGGGCCGACGATCGCGACCAGCCGCCCGGACAAGTCGTAGGGCTCCTGCCAACCCCGGTGGTCTTCGATCGCGAGCGAGTCGATCCGCAGCGCGGTGCCCATCCGATCCCTCCCGCCGAGTGCCCCGGTCCGCCTCGGGCACCTTCGCGCGGACACCTGCCCCGAGGGGAGCCACCGGCGTGGCGCTCACCCCGAAGCGCCAGCGAGATCACTCGAGAAGATCATCGTTCGGTGACGGCGCGTGGCGCCCCGGGAACCCCCGACTCCGCCGATCGGCCCGAAGAACCGGACGACGTCCGTCCGCCGGGCCTGGCACGTTCGGCAGCAGTGGCGCCCGAAGCGCGAGAAGGCGCGCCGATACCCGCCCTGGCCCCGGTGAGTCGGGTGTCAGCGGCGAGCGAGTCTCCGCAGGCGAGTGCAACCCGACGATCTGGACGAGGCGGTCTGCCGGGCGGCCCGCGAGCGAACCGCTGCCCAGGTGCGGGCCACCCGCCCGCACCTGGTGATCACCGATCCCGTAAGCTCGAAGCCGCTCGGCCCCCGTAGCCCAATCGGCAGAGGCGGCGGACTCAAAATCCGTACAGTGTCAGTTCGACTCTGACCGGGGGCACCACCGCTCACCAGCGGAAACAACCGAAGATCTGGATCATGGTTTGATCCGCTGGGTGCGGCCTTGGGTGCGAGTATGCTCAAGGCCACGACTGCTGCGCGCTCAGAGTCCCGCGAGCGCGGCCGGATCGAGGAGCGCGCTACTGGCTTCCGGGTGGTCGTGTACGCGGGCGTCGATCCGGTCACCGGCAAGCGGGTCTACCTACGCGAGACGATCAAGGGCACGAACGACGCCGCGCGCAAGCGCGCCGAGAAGGCCCTGACAAAGTTGCTCAACCAGGTCAACGAGCAGAACTCAGCGCCGTCGACCGTCGCGCTCACCGTCACCCAGAGATTTCGCCATACTATCCGAATCCCTAAAGATATCGACCTCAGTTTCACTCGGGCACGTTGCGTGATTTCACGTAAACCCAACTGGCATTCTAAGCCACACAGGCGCCCATGACGGCTTCATTGAAGAGACAACGAAGGCGTCCGAACTAGCATGAAACCTCGGATCGGCACGACAATTGCGCAGGGTGAATCGATCCGATGGGGCACTGGAATCGAAACAGTGTTCAATCTACTCGACGGGGGAAGACTCTCCCGCTCTATAGTGCCGGACATTTACTTTGATGCAGAAAACAACAAGCTCAAGAAGCAATAGATCGATGAAGATAACAAATCCGAACTTGCTGAGTCCGGATTGGTCTTGATTGCTCGTCGAATTCGAGGAAGCAGTGGTCAGCGACTCTGGATCCATAACAGTGGGGATGCTAGAAAATACCAGCAAGACCGAAAGCAGGATAACCATAGCGGCCAGCGCCCGTCTGCGGAGAAAATTTACAATACTAGGGTGAACCTCACGCATTGATCTCCACTTCTCCGAGCCATTTCGTCGAGCAATATATCGCCAAGCGACGAGCATCGCGAGAAGTGCAGAAAAGACGGCTCCAGCTTGCGCCGTTTCCAAATCGGTCGACGGCGACTCGCCTGGACTTTGAGCCCCGGCGAAGTATTCGGTTATGCCAACAATGGTCACGTTAACGGGAGCCATAAGCGCGGACCAAACCAAGATGGGCGAGCGGTTCTTGATGACATGGTCGAAGTACTTGGCTACTAAACCTGGCTCGCGCGTCTCTGGCTCCGGTGCTTCTTCTTGCTTGTGTCCGCCGCCAGTGGCTGATTCTGTCTGCGATACATAAATCGGCGTGGGGTTCACTCCATAGAAGTGAACCCCGCCGCTGATTGCGTTTGCCTGGACGGAGTTCGCAATACTAGATCCATCGATACTATTGCGAGCAAGAGAACTATCGCCGCTTCCGGTTCGCCTTTGGCATTTCTCTACCGCCGAATCACTATGCTCAGCATCCTCATCGGTGGCCACTTCATCCTCCCAGATCTACAACCGTTGTATCTCACCGCAGTCTACTGGGTATGCCAACACTGTGTAGGCACAGCTTTACTTTCAGTACGGCAGCCCGGTTAGATGCCTGCACAGCAGGGCTTCCCTTGCTCCGGGTGCGAGTCTGGGCGCGAACCTCGGCCCGCGATGCCCACAGAGCGACGTGACGCCACCGATCCGCGCCTGTTGCCGCAGGACAGCACCGGAGCGACACCGCTCGGCCGACTCAAATCCGTACAGTTCGACTCTGACCGGGGGCACCCTTTCCGGCCAGGCTCGCGCGGCTCTCACCAGGCAGTTCACGTGAGAAGCCGCGCGGGGCCGGTCTGCGGTTGTTCCCAGCTTCTACGGCTGTCTGCGGGTTGCTACGTACCATCCACGTACACGGTTCAACCGCCACCCCGAAGCGCTTCCTCGATCCTGCGGCGCTGTCCTCCTGCCCAGCGAGCACCTTCGCGTACACCTGGTGCAGCAGCCCACCGAGTGCCCGGCCCACTCGGCTACCTGAGTCGACGACTCGCCGCCACCGAGCCAGGTCGACACGCACGGGTGCCGCAGGTCGTACGGGCACGGAGCCGTGCTCCTCAGCTGTGAACACTTCACCGCCTTGCCTTGTCCCACACCCGCGCAGCGGTCGACTCGGCGAGATCCCCGCCGGTGAGGCTGCGGAACAACCGCCCGTTCGCCGTCGTGCCGATACAGAGCTGACTGCCAGGGAGCCCCCGTCGCGGGAGGGGTTGCCGGGCTGTTCTGGCCTGTATTCGGGGGCGGTGTGGGATTGACCCAGCAGGGCCTTGCGGAGGCCATGAACGTGTCGCTGGCGGCGGTGCAGGGATAGGAGTCCCGAAGACAGCCGCTGCTACGAGGCTTCCTGCACGTGCCGATGGCTGGCCTCGGCTCACCGTTCGGCTGCGCCGCTGGTGGTGCACGACTTCTTCGCGGGGGTGGTGCGGACTTCGGAGATCTTCCCTGGACCCGCGGGCTCGCTCCGCCCTCACCGGGCGATGACGACGGGGCAGGACGCGTGGTGCACGAGTTGCTGGCTGGTGGAGCCGAGGAGCAGGCCGGTGAAGCCTCCGCGTCCTCGGGCGCCCACCACGACCAGTTGCGCGTGTTCGGAGTGCTCGACGAGCGTGCTGGCCGGTTCGCCGACGGCCGCGGACCGCTGCACCTGCACCTCGGGGAAGCGTTCGCTCAGATCGGCGATGGCCTCGCTCAGCGACTCCTCCTCGGCTCGCGCGGTCGGTCGTCGGCCGTCGACCAGGTGTCGGGCCGGAGCCTCGTCGGTGACCGGGGTCGGGTCGGCGTGCACCGCCCGCAGCGGTACGCCTCGGTGCGCGGCCGACTCGAAGGCGAAGCGGAGCACGGCGGTGGAGTCGGCGGGGCCGTCGACGCCGACCACGACCGGTGCGTCGGGGCGGATCTCCTCCCGGCCGCGGATCACCGCCACGGGACATGCGGCGTGCGCGGAGACGGAGATGGTCACGGAACCCACCAGCAGGCCGGTGAAGCCGCCCAGCCCGCGGTGCCCCAGGCTGATCAACGAGGTGCGGCGGGACTCCTCGATCAGCACGGGGGCCGGTGCGGCGAACGATCGGAACTCGGTCTCGACCCGCACGCCCGGCGCCGCCTCCCGTGCGACGTCACCCGCTCGGCGGAGCCAGCGTTCGCCCTGCTCCCGGACCGCGTCGAAGAAGGACTGCGGCAGCACCACCCCCGGGGACCCCGCCGCGAGCACGATCGAGGCGTCGTCGCAGCAGCACAGGCGCAGCCGCGCCGAGCGGTGCACCGCCTCCGTCGCCGCCCAGCGGGCCGCGCGCAGGGCGGAGTCCGACCCGTCGATGCCCACCACGATCGTGCTGTTCGCCATCAGCGCACCCTCGTTTCAGCGGCAGCTCAGGACCGGTGACCGAAGCGCATCAGCGCATGGGGCTTCCCGGGCAGCTCCAGCTCCTCGGCGATGGCCGCGCGCACCTCGCCCAACCGGAGCGGTTGGGTCATCACCGATGCCGCCATCCCGCGCGAGGTCGCCTCCAGCCACACCAGTTGCAGCGCGCGGCCGATCCGCACGTGGTCTCCCGCGGCATCGCCTTCGCCGCAGAGGACCAGGACGGAGTCGTGCTCGATGCGCGAAGCCAGCAGGGCCTCGTCGGGCAGCTTGGTGCGGTCGGTCACCAGGCCGACCGCGGGGAGCCCGCGCCAGCCCAGGGCGCTCTCCGGGATGCCGGACTCCGGGTTCGGGCCGCCCACCGCGTCCTCGTACACGATCCAGTGCGCCAGCTCCCGCTGGTAGGCGGCATCGGCGTGCATCACCCGCGCCGCGTAGCTCAGCGAGCGCGCCACCGCCAGCGCTTCGGACGCTCCCGTGATCCAGCGGGTCTCGCCGGGAGCGAGCCCGGCCGCCGCCCGCAGCGAGGCGCGTTCGGCGTCCGTCAGTCGGCCCCCCGGGAAGGCCCCGCGGTGGCTGCGGCGGTGCGTGAGGGCGGCGAAGCGGCGCTCGGCCGCCTCGGACGGCTCCGTCCGGTGGGTCGCGGTGACCGTCGTGATGGCCCGTTCGCACCCCGGCTCGGCGACCTCGTCCACGCGCGGGACCAGGCCGAGGTGCTCCACCGCCAGCAGGAGGTTGGTCAGGGCCGCGCCGAGCGAGAGGTCCCGGTCGCGGCCCAGCGGATCGTGCTCGTCGAGCAGGTCGACCGGGTGCGGTCGCAGTTCGGCCACGTGCTCGCGCACCACGAACGTCCAGGGCCGCGCGTTGTGCACCGAAGGAGCCGCCGCGACCGCGCTGGCCAGCACCTCCCGCTCCGGGACGCTCCACACGTGCGGGTGAGCGCTGCGCCCCTCACTCACCCGGACCGCTCCCCGGCCCGGGCGGTGCGGCGGGCGCGCTCGACCCGGTGTCGCGCTGCGCTTCGCCTCCTCCGGTGAGCGCGTTGGCCGCGGCGCGGCGCAGCGTGGCGCGCATGATCAAGCGGATGAAGGGGCGGGCGGTCCACCAGTACCACCCGAAGGTCCGCAGCGACAGCGCGTCGTCGAGGGAGACGCGCACGTCGTAGCTGAGCAGGCTGCCCCGGCCGTAGGGGAGGGCGGACAACGACATCGCGATCCGCCCGTGCCGGGGCCGGTCGTAGCGCTCGAACTCGCCGGGCCCGAGCGCTTCGAGGCTCGGCACCGGGGTCCAGAACCTGCCCGCGGCACCCAGGACCAGCTCGTGCCCCGGGTCCTCGGCGAGCCGGACCCAGTTCCCCTCGGCGACGACGTCGTCGAAGGTCAACCGCGTCCGGGCCCGGGCCGGCACGTGCCGGCGCAACCGGGCGGGCCAGCCGCGCACCAGCATCGCGGCGTCGATCGCCGGTGAGCGCACGGTGAGCAGGTCCAGGTGCCGCAGCGCCGCGTAGGCGGCACTCGGGGAGCAGCGCACCGGGAGGTGCTCGGTGATCACGAAATCAGGGCTGTCGAGGAAGTCGTCGATCCCGGCCGCGGCCTTCCCCGGCGCGCCGGAACCCGCCATCGACCACCCGGCCCGCTCGTCCTCGCGGACGTCGTGCCCCTGTCCCTCCATGCCGCACCACCTGCGTTCCGTCCTGCCGAGTGCCGCGCCCAGGATGGACCGGCACCGGCGAGCGCGGCAGGGTCGTTGGGCTCTCCGGTCGTCTCCGCGCACCGGCCCCCGGCGCCCGAGGTGGACCGGCCGGGGTCGCGGACCAGCCGGTTCCGGTTTCCCCGGCCACGCTGGGAACACCGCGCTCGGCACCGGTCGCGGCGATCGGTGCTCGGCAGGGGGAGGGGATCGCATGAACGAGGTCCGAGGATCGGTGGTGGTCGGGATCGATGGCTCCCGGCCCGCCGAGCTCGCCGCCGGGTGGGCGGCCGTGGACGGACGCGGCCGGAACCTGCCGGTGCACCTCGTGTTCGCGCTGGGCGGGGTCAGCCCGGTGCTGCCCGGGACTTATCCCATGCAGTGCTACTACGAGGGGATCGACAGCAACGCGCGCGAGCGCCTGGACGCGGCGGGCGACGTGGTGCGGGCGGCGGCGCCGGACGTCCGGATCACGACGGCGGTCACCAACCAGCCGCCGGTCCCGGCCCTGGTGGACCTGTCGCGGCAGGCGCACCAGGTCGTGCTGGGGCACCGGGGGAGCGGCGGGTTTCCCGGGCTGCTCCTGGGCTCGGTGGCCACCGGGGTGTCGGCCCGCGCGCACAGCCCCGTGGTGGTCGTGCGCGGTGACCCGGACGCGACCGGCCCGGTGGTGGTGGCGGTCGACGGCAGCCCGGCCGGAGACGCGGCGCTCGACGCGGCGTCCGAGCGCGCCTCGCGCGCGGGACTGCCGCTGGTGGCCGCGCACGCGGTGCCGGAGCACCACCGAGCGCCCGCTGGGTTCTTGGAGGAGCACGTCGCGGCGTGGCGGCGGCGCCATCCCGAGGTGGATCTCCGCTGGGTCGAGGAGCGCGGTGATCCGAGGGAGCTGCTGCTGGCGCAGGCGCGACGGGCCAGCCTGGTCGTGGTGGGCAGCCGAGGTCGCGGCGGTTTCCGGGGCCTCCTGCTCGGGTCGACCAGCCAGGCCCTGCTGCACCACGCCGCCTGCCCGGTGCTGGTCGTGCGCGCGCGGGCCTGACCTGGCCCGCGCCGCGCGGGCGGCCCGGGCACCACCAGGGACTCTCGGCTCTACCGGGTCCGGCGAGCCGGTGCGTGTAATCGGGATTCGCGCGGGGAGCGCTCGCGGGAACCGAGGATCGGCGCGTGGAGGTTCGGTGGAGCGGACGGTGGTGGCCGGGATCGACGGCTCGGCTTCGGCTCTCCGGGCCGCTCGCTGGGCGGCGCTGGAAGCCCGTCGGCGGTCGGCGCGCTTGCACCTGCTGCACTGCGACGTGAAGTCGCTCGTGGTCGTGCCGGACTACCCGGTCGTGCCCCCGCGGCAGGCGTTCCTGGACAGCATCCGCGAGGAAGCCGAGGAATCCCTGCGGCAGGCGGCGGACCAGGTGCGCGAGGTCGCGCCGGACGTCGGCGTGGACACCGAGTTCCGCATGGGGTCCCCGGCGAGCGGGCTCGTCGAGCAGTCCCCGCGGGCGGAGCTGGTGGTGCTGGGCAGCCGGGGGCTCGGCGGGTTCACCGGGCTGTTGATCGGTTCGGTGGCGATCGCGGTGGCCGCGCACGCCCGGTGCCCGGTCGCGGTGGTGCGCGGGGAGCGCCGACCGGACGAGACCGATCCGGTCGTCGTCGGGGTCAGCGGGTCCCGGCACGACGCGGCCGCCCTCGGCTACGCCTTCGAGCTCGCGGCCGCCCGGGAGGTGCCGCTGCGCGCGGTGCACGCCTGGCACTCCCTGGCGCAGGACGAGGCTCGGCTGCGGCACCGGGTCGACGAGGGGTGGGCCGTGGCCCAGGCCGATGAGGAACGCCTCCTGACCGAGGCGCTGGCGGGTTGGTCCGAGGACCATCCCGATGTCGTGGTGCAGCGCTTCGCACCGCTGAACAAGCCCGCGCGGGCCCTGCTCGCGCACGCGGAGCAGGCGCAGCTCGTCGTGGTCGGTGCCCGGGGGCGAGGAGGTTTCACCGGGCTGGTGCTGGGCTCCACCAGTCAGCACCTGGTGCAGCACTCGCCGTGCCCGGTGGTGATCGCGCGGTGAGCGCGACGCCCCGCGCGGAGCGCGGGAACGGAGCGGGTGAGGAGGGGAACATGGCCGAGGTCGACCGGATCCTGGTCGGGGTCGACGGTTCACCAGGTTCGCGGGCCGCTCTCCAGTGGGCCCTGCGCTACGCCGAGCAGGCCGGAGGGGAGGTCGCGGCGCTGATCGCGTCCGGGATCCCCGCGCTGATCGACGTCGCGATGCCGATGCCCGGTGAGGGCGTGACCGAGCACGCGGCCGCCGTGCTGCGCCGGGCCGTGGACGAGGCGCTCGCCTCGGCGGGAAGCGGTGTCCACGTGCGCCGGATCGTCGTCGAGGACCACGCGGCCCGCGCCCTGCTCGACGAAGCCGTCAACGCCGACCTGCTGGTCGTCGGCCACCGCGGGCGCGGCGGGTTCGCCGGCGCGCTGCTGGGGTCCGTCGCGCAGCACTGCGTCCGCCACGCCTCGTGCCCGGTGGTGGTCGTGCGCGAGGCGCCGAGCTCGTGAGCCCCGCCGACCGGGCGCGCTGGTGCGCCGGATCCCGTCCGCGCGGAGGTCACGCGCCGCGAGCGCTGCGGACGAGTCGCCGGAACGGAGGAGGAGCGGTGACGGGAGCTGACGAGACACCGGCCGGGGGGCGGGAGCCCGCGGCGGTCGCCGAGAGCCACACCGCCGTGCTGCTGTTCACCGGGGACCGCGCGTACAAGGTCAAGAAACCGGTCGACTTCGGCTTCCTGGACTTCAGCACGGCCGAGGCCAGGGAGCGGGCGTGCCGCCGGGAGGTGGAGCTGAACCGCAGGCTGGCACCGGACGTCTACCTCGACGTGGCGCGGGTGCTGGACGGGCGCGGCCGCACCTGCGACTGGATCGTGGTGATGCGGCGGATGCCCGCGGAACGCCGGTTGTCCACCGTGGTCCGGAGGCGCGGTGCGCCGCTCGCGGAGCTCGAGCGGATCGCCCGGGCGCTGGCGTCGTTCCACAGCACCGCGCGGACGGGGGCGGACATCGCGGCGGCGGGACGGGCGCCCGCGCTGCGCGGGCGGTGGAGCGACAACCTCGCGGGCGTGGAGCCGTTCGTGGGGGAGCTCCTGGACCCCGCGGAGTTCGAGGAGATCGGCCGGTCGGCGCTGGAGTACGTCGACGGCCGCGTCCCGCTGCTGGAGGAGCGCGCCCGCCGCGGGCGCGTGGTGGACGGCCACGGCGATCTGGTCGCCGACGACATCTTCTGCCTGGACGACGGCCCGCGGTTGCTCGACTGCCTGGAGTTCGACGACGAGCTGCGGCACGTCGACGGGCTCGACGACGCGGCCTTCCTGGCGATGGATCTCGAACGCCTCGGGGCCGCGGACCTCGGGAGGCGGTTCCTGCGCTGGTACCGGGAGTTCTCCGGAGCGGAGGCGGCGGACTCGTTGGCCCACCACTACCTCGCCTACCGGGCCTTCGTCCGCGCGAAGGTCGCCTGCCTGCGGCACGCGCAGGGGGCGAGCGGGTCGGCGGAGGAGGCTCGGCTGCTGGCGGGCATGACCCGCGCGCACCTGCGCGCCGGGCAGGTGCGCCTGGTGCTGGTGGGCGGGCTGCCGGGCACCGGCAAGTCGACGGTGTCGGGTTCGCTCGCGGACCGGTTGGGGGCGGTGCTGCTCAGCACCGATCGGGTGCGCCGCGAGCTCGCGGCCGGGTTGGGCGAACCCGCGCACGCCGGGTACGGGCGCGGGCTGTACGCGGCGGAGCACGTGCGCGAGACCTACTCGGAACTGCTCGCGAGGGCGCGGACGCTGCTGGAGCACGGCGAGAGCGTCGTGCTCGACGCCAGCTGGAGCGATGCGGACGAACGGGCCCGGGCCAGGCGCATCGCCCAGCTGACCCGCTCCGCGCCGGTCGAACTGCGCTGCGCGGCCCCCGGGTACGTGACCGCCGGGCGGATCGCGGACCGGGCGGGCGACCTCTCGGACGCGACCCCGGACGTCGCCGCGCGGATGGCCGCCGACTTCGCGGAGTGGCCGGAGGCCGTGCCCGTCGACACCGCGGGCTCGCCGCAGGAGGCGATCGCCGCCGCGCGCCGAGCCCTCGCCGAACCGGGCTGAGCGTGGGCCCGCGAACACCGGAGCCGGAAGGGGGAGATCGCGATGCGAGGCGCGGAGATCGTGGTGGGAGTCGACGGCGAACCCGCTTCGCGGCGCGCGTTGCGCTGGGCGGTGCGCGAGGCGCGCCGCCGGGGGAGTCCGCTGCGCGTGGTCATGGTGTGGTCCTCCCACGCGGTGCTGGCCGGTCCGGGCCCGCTGCTGATGAACCCGGAGCTCGCCCCGCACCACGCGGAGCGGGAGCACCGGGAATCGCTGCGCGAGGTGCTGGCCGAGTGCACCTCGGGCGTCCCCCTGGACGTGCGCTCCGAGCTCGTGGAGGGGCGGCCGGCCGAGGTGCTGGCCGAGCGCTCCCGGAGCGCCGAGCTGCTGGTGCTCGGCGACCACGGAAAGGCGACGATGGCGGAGTCCGTGCTCGGCAGCGTGGCGCTGCACGCGATCCGCCGCGCCGAGTGCCCGGTCGTCGTCGTCCCGCACGGGGTCGCGGAGGACGCGCTGCGCGCGGACCGGGGCGGTCCGGGCCTCGACCCGGTGCTGGGCTGACGCCGCGCGCGGCGTTCAGCGCCGCTCCCGGCCCGGGGGTGCGACGGGGCGGACGTCGACGGCGGTCACCTTGTACTCCGGGCACCCGGTGGCGGCGTCCGCGTGCGACGAGGTCACGGCGTTGATCTCCGCACCGGGGAAGTGGAACGCGGCGAAGACCTCCCCCGGGCGGACGTCGCGGGTGGTGCGCGCGGTGAGCACCGCCGCGCCCCACCGGCTCGTCACGCGGGCTGCCTCGCCGTCGGAGAGGCCGAGGCGCGCGGCGTCGTCGGGGTGCACGTCGAGCGTTTCCCCGGGCAGCAGCCGCAGATCCGGCGTGCGGCGGGTCATCGAACCGGTGTTGTAGTGCTCCAGGCGGCGGCCCGTGACGAGCGTCAGCGGGTGCTCGGCGTCGGGCGCGTCTCCGGGCGGGCGGTACGGCACCGCGGCGAGCTCCGCGCGCCCGGAGGGCGTGGCGAACCCGTCGAGGAACAGCGCGGGCTCGTCGGGCTCGCCGGGGGCGCGGCACGGCCAGTGCAACGGGCCCTCGCGGTCGAGCCGTTCGTGCGAGACGCCCGCGAACAGGGGCGCGATCGAGGCGCACTCGGCCAGCGCGTCCGACGGAGCGGGGCACCCGAGGTCGGCGCCGAGCGCGTCCGCCAGCCGGTGCAGGATCCGGAAGTCGTCGGCCGCCTCCCCCGGCGGGTCCAGCGCGGCCCGGACGCGCTGGAAGCGGCGGTCGAAGTTCACGAAGGTGCCCTCCTTCTCCAGGAAGGAGGCCGCGGGCAGCACGACGTCGGCGTGCTGCGCCGTCCGCGACAGGAACAGGTCGTGGCAGACGACGAATTCGCACGAGCGCAGCGCCTCGCGAACGTGAGCGGTGTCCGGGTCGCTCTGCAGGATGTCCTCGCCGATGACGTGCAGCGCCCGAACGCGCCCGGAGATCGCCGCGTCGAACATCTCGGGGATGCGCAGGCCGGGTTCGGCGGGGACCGGGTGCCGCCAGGCCCGCGCGGTGCGGTGCCGCACGGCCGGGTCGGCGACGGCCTGGTAGCCGGGCAGCAGGTCGGGCAGCGCGCCCATGTCGGACGCGCCCTGGACGTTGTTCTGTCCCCGCAGCGGCAGGATCCCGCAGCACCCCGGCTCGCCGACCGAGCCGCGCAGGATCGCCAGGTTCGCGAGGGCGCGGACGCCGTCGGTGCCGTGGGCGTGCTCGGTCACCCCCAGCCCGTAGATGATCGCCGGGTTCCGGGAGCGGCCGAACAGCCGCGCGGCGGCCAGCAGGTCGCGCGCCGGGACCTCGGCGATCGCGCCGACGGTTTCGGGCGCGTAGTCGCGCAGCAGCGCGGCCAGCTCCGCCCGGCCCGAGGCGCGCTCGCGCAGGAACTCCTCGTCGACGAGGTCCTCGCCCAGCAGCACGTGCGCGAGCGCGTGGAACACCGCGACGTTCGACCCCGGCTTGCAGCGCACGTGGACGTCCGCGAGACCGGCGAGCTCGGTGCGCCGGGGGTCGACGACCACCAGGCGCGCCCCGCTCAGCACCCGCTGCTTGATGCGGGCGCCGACGACCGGGTGCGCCTCGGTGGGGTTGGCCCCGGCGAGCAGGACGCAGTCGGCCCGGTCGAGGTCGTCGAGCGAGTTCGTGCCACCGGCGAGGCCGAACGCGGCGGTGAGCCCGGTCGCGGAGGGCGCGTGGCACAGCCGCGAGCAGTTGTCGACGCTGTTGGTCCCCAGCGCGGTGCGGGCGAACTTCTGCGCGAGGTAGTTCTCCTCGTTCGTGGCGCGCGCGGAGGAGATCAGGGCGAACGCCTCGGGACCGTGCCGCTCGCGGATCCGGGCGTACCGCTGGGAGATGAGGGCCAGCGCCTCCGCCCACGTCGCTCGTTCGAGCTGGCCGCGTCGGCGGACCAGCGGTCGCGTGAGCCGGTCGGCGGCGTCGGTGAAGCCGTGCGCGAAGCGCCCCTTGACGCAGGCGTGCCCGCGGTTCACCGGGGCCGCGCGGTGCGGCGTGATGGCGGCGATCCCCTCGTCGCGGACGTGCACGTCGAGGGCGCACCCCACCCCGCAGTAGCCGCACGTGGTCGTGGTGGTGCGGGAGATCGGCCGGAGGTCGAGCAGGCCGGGTTCGGACAGCGCCCCGGTCGGGCAGGTGTCCGCGCAACCACCGCAGGCCACGCACGGGGATTCCGCCCACGGTCCGCCGTCCCCGGCGGAGACCGCGGTGTCGAACCCGCGACCCGCGAGCTCCAGGGCGAAGGTGCCCTGGACCTCCGCGCACATCGCCACGCACCGCCCGCAGGCGATGCACAGATCGCGGTCGAGCTTCACGTAGGGATGCGAGTGGTCGAGCCCCCGATCGTGGGCGGCGGCGGGAAAGCTCGTTCCGGTGAGGCCGAAGTGCAGGCACGCCCGGACGAGTTCGCTGCGCTCGGGCGGCACCTCCAGCGCGCGCGGGGGCAGCTCGGAGAGGATCAGCTCCAGCGCGGCCCGGGCCGCGTCGCGGGACTCGGGCGCGCGGGTGTCGATGCGCATCCCCTCGGAGACCGGGGTGGTGCACGCGGCCACGACCCCGCCCGCCGCGCGCACCAGGCACACGCGGCACGAGCCCTGCGGGGTGAGCCGTTCGTCGTGGCACAGCGCGGGAATCTCGACGCCGGCGGCGCGCACCGCCGCCAGCGCGGTCGAACCGTCCGGCACTTCGACGGCCGCCGCACCGTCGACCCGCACCCGCGTCATCCGGACCGGCCCCCCAGCTCCTCGCGGTAGGTCCGCAGCAGGCTGCGCACCGCACCGGGGACGCCGCGGCCGAAGCCGCACAAGCTGGCCCGCGCCATCACGTCCAGCACGCGCCGCTGCGCGTCCACGTCGCCCGCGGCGGTCAGCTCGCTGCCCTGCCGGGTCCCGATCCGGCAGGGTGCGCAGGCTCCGCAGCTCTCCGAGGCGGCGAACGACCACACGTGCTGGAGCAGGTCCCGGGCTCGCACCGCGTCGTCGATCGCCACGAGACTGCCGTGGCCCAGCGCGACCCCCGCGTCGGCGAGGGCGTGCGCGGTGAGCGGCACGTCCAGCTCGTGCGGCGCGAGGAAGCCCCCCAGCGGCCCTCCCACTTGCACGGCCCGCAGCCGGTGACCGTCGCGCAGGCCCCCGCCGATGCCGTCGACGAGGTGGCGCAGCGGCGCGCCGAACTCGACCTCGCACACGCCGGGCGCGCGGAAGCGCTCGCTGAAGCAGACCAGCTTCGTGCCCGGTTCCCGCTCGGTGCCCAGGCGCGCGTAGGCCGAGGCCCCGTGCCGCAGGATCCAGGGCACCGCGGCCAGCGTCTCCACGTTGTTGACGGCGGTCGGCTGGTGCCGCACGCCGCGCTCGGTCGGGTAGGGCGGGCGGGGCAGCACCCCGCCGCGCAACCCCTGCAGCGCCCGCAGCAGCGCCGTCTCCTCACCGGCGACGTAGGACCCCGCGCCCCGGACGATCTCGACGTCGAAGTCCACCGCGGAGCCGTGCACGCGGAGGCCGAGGTGGCCGGCGGCGCGGGCTTCGGCGACCGCGTCCCGCAGGATCCGGGTGGCCTCCGGGTACTCCGAGCGCACGAAGGCGAAACCGCGCCGGGCCCCGACCGCCAGCCCGGCGAGCGCGAGTCCTTCGAGCACGCGGTGCGGATCGCCCTCCATGAGCAGCCGGTCGCAGAACGATCCCGGATCGCCCTCGTCGCCGTTCGCGACGACGTACCTCGGCGGCCGCCCGCGCCGGGCCGCCCGCCACTTCGCCGCCACCGGGAACTCCGCGCCACCCCTCCCGCGCAGGCCGGCGGCGCCGACCTCGCCGAGCACCGCGTCGGAGCCGTCGACGACGGCCTCCGGCCAGACCTGCCACGCCGGTTCGCCGCCGACCAGACCGGACAGCACCACCGGCTCGCACTCGCTGCGGAAGGGCAGGGCGGGCGCCGGATCGCGGGTGTCCGAGCCGAGTCCTTCGTAGACCCCGGGGCCCGCGAGGGGAGTGGCGCCGTCGAGGACGGCGGGGGCCGCGTAGCAGAAGCCCAGGCAGTGCGCGCACGCCGACGACGTCGCTCCCGCGCGCTGCCGTCCGGCGTCCGCGAGCGCGGACTCCGCCCGGGCGACCGGCCTGCCCCCGGTGGACACGAAGCACGAGGTGCCGGTGCACACCTGCACGTGCCGCGACCGGACCTCGCCGTGGAGATCCGCGTAGAACGACGTCGACCCGGTCGCGGCCGCCACCGGCCACCGGAGCTCGACGGCGATCTCCTGCCGCTCCCGCCGCCCGAGGGTCCCGCGACGGTCGTGCAGGGCGCGGATCCGGTCGAGCGCGCCGATCCCCGCGGCGCCGAAGCGCCGCTGCCAGGACACGAACGCGCCTGGTGTCATCCGGTCGACCCCCGTTCGATCATCCGAGCGTCCGCGCACCACCGGTGGTTCGTGGCGAACGCTCAACCCGCTTCGAAGCTCCAGTGCCGCAGCACGACGATCGCGGTCCCCGCCGCGGCCGCCACCAGCATCGCCCCCGCGTCTCCGATGATCAGGCACAGCGCGGCGAGCAGGAACAGCACCGCCGCCAGCCACATCCGGGCCGGCCACCGGTGCAGCAGGTTCCAGACCGGGCGCGGCCGGGTCAGCTTCCGGGCGAAGTCGGGGTCGTCCTCCGAGAGGTGCCGACCGATCTCGTCCAAGCGACGGCGTTCGTCCCTGCCCATCATCACGTGCTCCAGCGGCATGGCGTCGAACCGATCCTGCTTGCAGTGTCCCCAGCGGTCCGGTGGCCTGCCAGTGACCAAAGGCGCGTGCTGGTGCCGGGCGCGCCGCTCGTCGGAACACCGGCCGCGAACCGGGGCGGTGGCGGGCGCTCCGGCCGCGGAGGCACCGACGCGGGATCTCGGTGGATCGCGTCGCGGCGGGGCGGGCGCTCCCGCGACGAGCGGTGGCCGCACCGGGGGAGCGGACGGCGCGGCCGCCGCCGCGCTCCCGCCCCCTCCCGGACACCGGCGCACGGGGCGTTCCTAGCCGCGCACGATCGCGACCGGGCAGGGCGCGTCGCGCAGCACGCCCGCCGCGGTCGAGCCGAGCAGCAGGCCGGCGAAGCCTCCGGCGCCGCGGTGGCCGACCACGAGCAGCCGCGCCCGCGAGGCCAGGTGCAGCAGCACCGCGAGCGGGTGCCCGCAGCGCACCTCCTTGCGCACCGCGACTCCCGGGTACCGGCCTTCCACTCCCGCGAGGGCCTCGTCGAGCTCTCGCCGGGCGCGGTCCAGCTCGGCCTGGATCTCGAAGTCCAGCGGTGGCACCACCGGGAACCGCTCCACCGTCGCGAGGTCGCGGGCGCGCGCAGCGACCAGTTCGCTGCCGCGCGCCCGCGCCTCGGCGAAGGCGAACTCCAGCGCCCGCCGCCCGCGCTCCGATCCGTCGACCCCGACCACGACATCCCCGACCGGACGCGGCTCGCGCACCACGACGGCCGGGCAGGCGGCGTGGGTGGCGACGCGCGTGGCGACCGAACCCACGCTCGCCCACCGGCTCGCCGTCCGCCCGTGGGCGCCCAGCACGACGAGCCCCGCCCCGGCCGAGAGGCGGACGAGCTCGGCGATCGGATTGCCGTGCGCGACCAGCACCTCCGCGGGTGCCTCCGGGTGCAGCTGGCGGCACCGGTGGGCGACGTGGTCGAGCATCGCGCGCTCGTGCGCGTCGTCGGCCCCGTTCTCGGCGACCCCGACGAGCTGGAGCCCGGCCCCGTGCAACGCCGCGTCCTCGGCCGCCCACGAGGCCGCCTGCCGCGCGCGCTCCGAACCGTCCACGGCGGCGATCACCAGGTTCCGGGCCCCCATCGCGGTCGTCGCTCACCGCTCCCGGCGGGCCACCGGAATCTCCTTGCTGGAGCCGGATTCCCGCTGCGGGATGCGAATGGTGAGGATGCCCGATTCGTAGTCGGCCTCGATGTGCTCCGGATCGGCGCTGACCGGCATGGTCAGGCTGCGGACGAAGGAGCCGTACTGGAA
This sequence comes from Saccharopolyspora antibiotica, assembly GCF_047200635.1. Lineage (NCBI taxonomy): Bacteria > Bacillati > Actinomycetota > Actinomycetes > Pseudonocardiales > Pseudonocardiaceae > Saccharopolyspora > Saccharopolyspora antibiotica. The sequence continues at coordinate 18,114 of NZ_JBJZOI010000013.1, forward strand.
CTCGGTGTGCCGGTCGTCGCGCTCCTCGCGGGTGCGCTCGGCGCTGATCTTGAGCATCGTGCCCTCGACCGTGATGTGGATGTCCCGTTCGGGGTCCATCCCGGGGAGTTCGCAGCGCACGACGAGCTGGTCGCCCTCGTGGAAGGTCTCGACCTTGACCGGGTGGCGATCTCCGAACGGCCACTGGCCCTCGATCCAGTCGAGCAGGTCCGGGACGGGCGTTCCGCGAGTCGGCATGAGGTGCGTCATGGGTTTCCTCCGTCATCGAGTGCGGCTCTTCCCGCGCGCGGGCAGCGCTCCCCGCCGCCCCGGAGGGGGCGGTGCACCATCCCGCGGCTATGAACAGGCTGGCCGGGAACCCGGGTTCGCGTGGAGGGGCGAACGTCCTCCGATGCGCGCGGCGGGCCTCGGTTCGCGGTCCGGAACGCCTACCGGGCGGGGCTCCCGACCGGGCCGCGGCGGCGCGCGGGGGCGGCGAGCACCCGCAGCGAGTTCAGGATCACCGCCACGTCGATCACCTCCTGCAGCACCGCGCCCGGGGCGGGGGCCAGCGCTCCCGCCACGGCGGCCACCATCGCCAGCAGCGACAGGAACATGCCGGTGATGGCGGACTGCGCGGCGATGCGCCGGGCGCGCACCGCCACGTCCGCGCAGTCCGCCAGGGCCGCCAGCCGATCCGCGGTGAGCACGACGTCGGCGGCCTCGGAGGAGGCCGTGGCGCCGCGCGCGCCCATCGCCACGCCGACGTCGGCGGCGGCCAAGGCGGGAGCGTCGTTGATCCCGTCGCCGACCATCGCGGTGGTCGCGAGGCGGCTCTCGGCGCGGACGGCGGCAACCTTGCCGGTCGGGGTCCGCGAGGCGAGCACGTCGTCGAGCCCGACGGTCTCCGCGACGGAGCGGGCGACGTCCGGGCGGTCCCCGGTGAGCATGACGACCCGCCGCACCCCGGCGGCGCGGAGCCGCCGCACCGCCTGCGGCGCGTCGTCGCGCGGCCGGTCGCGCAGGACGAGGGCGCCGCTGAGGCTTCCCTCCCGGGAGACCCACGCGACGCCGGAGGCGTCCCGCTCGGCGGTGCTCTCCACCTCGGCGACCCAGTCCGGCCGGTGTTCCGGCAGCGCCAGCCCGCCGACCTCGATCCGCGCACCGCCCACGACGCCGCTGATCCCCCGGCCGGGTTGTTCCGCCGCGCGCTCCGGAGCGAGCAGGCGGAGCCCCCTGCGGCGCGCCTCGCCCAGGATCGGCTCGGCCACCAGGTGCGAGGAAGCCTGCTCCAAGGAGGCCGCCAGGCGCAGCACCTCGTCCTCCGAATCGGCCGGGGACGCCACGACCCGTGCCACGCGAGGCCTGCCCTCGGTCAGCGTGCCCGTCTTGTCCAGCAGCACCGTGCGGGCGCGGGCGAGGTGTTCGAGCGCGTCGCCGTCCCGCACGATCGCCCCGACCCGCGAGGCGCGCGAGAGCCCCGCGACCAGGGCGATCGGAACGGCCAGCAGCAGCGGGCACGGGGTCGCCACCACCAGCACCGCGACCGCGGCGACGGGCGACCCCTGGAGCTGCCAGGCCAGCGCCGCCAGCAGCAGCGCGAGCGGGAGGAACCAGGAGGCGTAGTGGTCCGCGGCCCGCACCGCGGGTGCCCGCTCGGCACCGGCTTCGCGGGCCAGGCGCGCGATCCCGGCGTAGGTGCTCTCGTCCGCGCGGGCGGACGCCGTCATCGCGAAGGCGTCGCCCGCGTTGACCGTCCCGCTGCGCACCGGCTCTCCCGCCGGGCGTTCGACCTGCCAGGACTCGCCGGTCACGAGGGATTCGTCCAGCACTGCGGTGGCGCCGTCGACGACCCCGTCCACCGGCACCAGCTCCCCGGTCGCCACGAGCAGCGGATCCCCCGGGGCGACCTCGTCGACCGGTACCCGCTCGGTTCCCGAGGGACCCCGGCGGCGGGCGAACCGGGGGGCCGCGCTGGCGAGCGCGCGGAGGTCGTGGGAGGCGCGGCGGCGCGCGAGCGCTTCCAGCGCGCGCCCGGAGGCGAGCATCAGGGTGATCAGCGCTCCGGCGAAGTGCTCACCGGTCACCCACGCACCCGCCAGCGACAGGACGGCGATGAGGTCCACCCCGGTGCGCCCGCGCCGCAGCGCGGCGATCGTCCACCCGAGCGACGGGAGCACCCCGGCCAGCGTGGTGACCTGCCACAGCGCACCGGCCGCGGCCGGAGCGCCCGACCACCAGCTGATCGCTCCCGCGCCGAGCAGCGCGGCGGCCAGCAGCAGCAACCCCGCCTCGTACCGCTCCCGCACCGCGGTGGCGGCCCGCCGCAACCAGGCCCGCCCGCCGCCGCTCATGCCGGACCGCCCTCGACGGGGCGCGCGGCGGTGGCGCGGCCACGAGCCCGGTACAGCTCGTCGATCCCCCACACCACCACCGGGAAGGGCAGCATCGAGGCGAACACCCACCACGGCGGCGGTTCCGTGCCGAAGACCGCGCGCAGCGCCGGGACGAACACGATGGCCGCGGTGACCGCGATCTCGAAGGCGATTCCCAGCAGCAGCAACCGGTTGCTGCTGACACCGACCTCGCGCAGCGGCGCTCGGTCGGTGCGCGCCGCGAACGCGGTGCCGAGCTGGCAGGCCACGATCGCGCAGAAGCTCGCCGTCGTCGCCTGCGCGGCGATGCTGGGGGGCAGCGGTACCCAGGGTTGCCACCCCGCGCTGAGCAGGACCGCGAAGAACGCCACCAGGACCAGCACGCCGGACGGGACGCCCAGGACGACCCAGGCCCGCAGCAGCAGCCGCCGGTTCACCACGTGCTCGCGGCGCGGGCGCGGGGGCCGGGACATCAGGCCGGGCTCGGCCGGTTCGCGCCCGAGCGCGAGCGCGGGCAGCGTCTCGGTGCCCAGGTCGATGGCCAGGATCTGCAGCACCGTCAGGGGCAGCGGCACCGCGCCGCCGGAGAGCGCGAACAGCAGGAACGGCAGCACCTCGGGGACCGCGTGCGCGAAGATGTAGAGGATGAACTTGCGCACGTTGTCGTAGGTCCGCCGCCCCTCCCGGATGCCCGCCACGATCGTGGCGAAGTTGTCGTCGGTGAGCACCACGGTCGCGGCCTCCCGGGCGACGTCGGTACCGCTGGCACCCATCGCCACGCCCAGATCGGCGCGGCGCAGCGCCGGGGCGTCGTTGACCCCGTCCCCGGTCATCGCCACGACGTGCCCGTGGTGGTGCAGGGCATCGGCGATGCGCAGCTTCGACTCGGGGGTGCTCCGGCTGAAGACGATCTCCGCGCCGGTGGACAGCAGCTCGTCGAGCGCGGGTTCGGGCATCGCTTCCAGCTCGGGCCCGTCAACGATCCGGTCCGCCCGGATCCCCACGCCGCGCGCCACCGCGGCGGCGGTGCGGCCGTTGTCCCCGGTGACCACGTGCACGAGGACACCGGCCTGGTGGCAGCGCCGCACCGCTTCGGGGACCTCGGGGCGCGGCGGGTCCAGCAGCCCGACCAGGCCGAGCAGCTCCAACTGGTCCTCGGCGTCGGCGCGCCGCGCCGGAGCGGTGACGCGGCGCCGCCCGACCGCGAGCACGCGCAGCCCGTCCCCCGCCATCTCGGCGAGCGTCCGCTCCACGGAGGCGCGTTCCGCCGGCCCCAGCGGGTGCGCGACACCCCGCCCGTCGACGAAGCGCACCGAGCGCCGCACCAGTTCCTCCGGCGCGCCCTTGGTGTGGGCGACGCTCCCCGAGTCCTCCCGGTCCACGGTGGTCATCCGGCGCAGGTGCGGATCGAAGCCGTACAGCCGGAGCCGTTCCGCGTCGCGCTGCCGGGCGGGCAGGTGGACCCCTCCCTCGGCCGCGAACTCCAGCAGCGCCAGCTCCATCGGGTCGCCGCCCTCGGCGTCGGGGTCCGCTGTCGAGCAGCGCGCGAGCGCCCGGAGGAGGTCGGGCGGGGGCGGGCCCGACCCATCACCGGCTCGGGAGCTGAGCACGCGCATCCGGTTGCGGGTGAGCGTGCCGGTCTTGTCGGTGCAGATCACCGTGGTCGAGCCGAGGGTCTCCACCGCGGACAACCGCTCCACGAGCGCCCCGGCGCGCGCCATGTCCCGCACGCCCGCCGCCAGGGCCAGGGTGATCGTCGGCAGCAGGCCCTCCGGCACGTTGGCCACCAGGAGGCCGATGGCGAACAGGAACGCCTGCGTCCAGGAGAGCCCGGCGAGCACCCCCAGCGGGAGGAAGGCCGCCGCCGCACCCACCGACACCGCGGCGATCAGCCAGGCCACGGCGCGGACCTGGCGCTCCAGGGGGCTCTCCGCCAGGCGGACCCGGCCCGACAGCGCGGCGATGCGCCCGAGCTCGGTGGTCCTGCCGGTGGAGTGCACCACCGCCTCCGCCGTTCCACCCGTGCACGTGGTGCCGCTGAAGACCAGCACCGCCGAGTCGAGCGGGCGCTCGGCGGTGTCGGGCAGGTCCGCCGCCCGTTCGACCGGCGAGGATTCGCCGGTCAGCATCGAGGCGTCGATGTGCACCCCGCCCGAGAGCAGGCGGGCGTCCGCGGGAACCCTGTCGCCCTCGGCCAGGACCACCACGTCGCCCGGCACGAGCTCGGACGCGGGCACCGCGCGCACCGACCCCTCGCGGCGCACGGCGGTGCGCAGCGGCACGTACTCGCCGAGGGCCTCCACGGCGTGCTCCGCGCGCTCCTCCTGCCAGAACGCGAGTCCCGCGTTGAGCAGCACCACGGCGACGATCGCCACCGCCAGCTCCACCGTCCCCGAGATCCACGCGAGCCCGGCCGCGGCCCACAGCAGCAGGGCCAGCGGGTGCGCCAGCTGGCGAAGCAGCGCCGTCGGCCACGTCCGAGCCGAGTGCCGGGGCAGCTGGTTCGGGCCGTGCACCTCCCACCGGCGTCGGGCCTCCCGCTCGGAGAGCCCGCTGCGGGCGGTCCGCAGGTCCCGGAGCAGCAGTTCGGTGGCTTCGCGGGGGTCGAGGTCCCCGGCCGGGGTCACCGGACGACGGCGACCGGGCAGCGCGCGTGGTGCAGCACTCCCGAGGCGACCGAGCCCAGGAACAGCCCGCTGAAGCCGCCGCTGCCGCGGTGCCCGACCACCAGCAGCGGGGAGGTCGCCGCGGCGTCGACGAGAGCCGGTACGGGATGCGCGAGCACGGCGACCGCGCGCGCGGGGAGCCCGGGGTACCGGTGGGTCCACTCCGAGAGCTGCCGGTGCGCGTGCTGCTCGATCCGCAGCTGCGCCTCCTCGCGCTCCGCCGGGAGCAGCGGCGGTGCGAGCAACCCCGCCTCGTGCCAGGCCTGCACGGCCAGCAGCTCGCAGCCGCGCGCCGCCGCCTCCTCGAAGGCGAAGCGCAGCGCGTTGTCGATGCCGGGGGACTCGTCCAGGCCGACGACGACCGGTCCTCCGGTGTGCTCGACGTCGCCGCGCACCACCACCACGGAGCCGGTCGCCCGGGTGGCGACCTCGGCGCTCACGGAACCCAGCAGGGCGTCGGCGAACCCGCCGAGCCCGCGGGAGCCCAGCACGAGCAGGCGGGCGACCTCCTCGGCGCGCAGCAGCCCCTCGATCGGATGCCCGGCGCGGACCTCCTCGCCGACCTCGACGTCCGGGACGACCTCGCGGCAGGCGGCCGCCGCCTCGTGCACGGCCTTCGCCGCGAAGTCCGACCTCGCCGGGTCGTCGTTGACCAGCAGCACGTGCAGCGGTGCGCGGTGGTGCCGGGCTTCCTCGGCCGCCCACAGCGCCGCCTCGGTGGCGCGGCCGGAGCCGTCGACGCCTGCCACGATCGCGTTCTCGGGTTGGGACACGGCGGGTACCCCCATTCCTCGCGCCGCGGTGAACTCATCGGCGGCGGCCCCGGCAGGGGCGTTCGCGCGCGACCCGGTCAGGATGGCGCACCCGCGCATCCGGCGCAGGGACCGAAAGTCCTTCGCGGGCAGCGGAATCCGCGGATGGCCCGCTCGGTTTCCGCTGCGCCGCGCGGAAACCGCCGCCCGCGCGCCGGGAGCCGCGATTTCGGGACCTTCGGCCGGTGAATCCGGGAGCTCGGGGGGAGAGCCTCGGATCAGATTCCTTGCCGCTGTGGGAGGAGGGCGGATGCCAGTGTGTCCGGCCGCGCTCGGGCTGCCCGCGGAGCGGGTGGAGGCGGTGCTGCGCGCCGCGGGGGCGGCCCCGTCGCTGCACAACAGCCAGCCCTGGTCGTTCCGGCTGTGGCGGCACCTGATCGAGGTGCACGCGGATGTCGGCAGGAGGCTTCCGGCGGCCGATCCGGAGGACCGGGAGCTGCGGCTGGGCTGCGGAGCGGCGCTGCTGAACCTGCGGCTGGCGCTGGACCACCACCGGGTGCACCCGGTGGTCACGGTCCCGCCCGACGGGGACGATCGGACGACGCTGCTGGCCGAGGTCCGCGCGGGTCAGCGCGGCTCGCCCTCCGCCGAGTCCGAACGGCTCTACGGGATGATCGAGCGTCGGCACACCGCCCGCGCCCCGTTCCGCGAACGACCCGTGCCCGCTGAGCTGCGCCACGAGATGATCCAGGCCGTGCAGCGGGAGGGCTGCTGGTTGCACGTGGTGGGGCGGGGCGAGCTGGGGCACCTGGAAGGGCTCGTCCACCGCGCGCACCGCGTGCAGATGGCCGACGGCCGGTTCCGGGAGGAACTGGCCCGCTGGACGGGCAGGGACGTCGGCGATCCCGAGGGCGTTCCGGCCGCCGCCGCCGGCCCCGCCCCCGAGCCGCAGGACCAGTGGGTGCTGCGGGACTTCTCCGCGGGCCGCGCCCCGCGCCGGGAGCCGGGGCTCGCCTTCGAGGCGCAGCCGCTGCTGGCCGTGGTGTCCTCGCAGGACTCCGGCCCGCGCGCGGAGGTGCGCGCCGGCGAGGCGCTCCAGCGGATGCTGCTCACCGCGACCGCGGGCGGCTTGGTCGCTTCGCTGATGTCCCAGGTGATCGAGGTGGCCGAGACCAGGCAGGAGCTGGCGACCCTGCTCGGCGGCGGGTGGAACCCGCACGCGGTCGTGCGCATCGGGTTCGGCGCGCCGGGGCCGCCGGCACCGCGCCGACCGGTCGGGGACGTGGTGGAGGCGGGGACCTCCGCATCGTCCCCATGAGCGGCCGGGTCGCCCACCGGGCGGAGGCGCGCCGCGAGCTCGCGGCGGTCGCGAATCGGCGACGACGGCCCCGTCGGTGCGGGGAGTGGTGATGATGGGGTCGACCGACTCATCGGATGCCGGGGCGCACGTCCTCCTGGCGGACGGCCAGGTGGTCGAGCTCCGGGCGCTGACGGGGGACGACGCGGCGGAGCTGCGCCGGTTGCACGCCGAACTGCCCGCCGGGGACCTCCGCTCCCGGTTCCTGGGCGTCCCCTCCGCGGAGAACGTCGCCCGGTTGCTGGGACACCTGCTGGCGCCCGGGGACGGCGACGTGGTCGCGCTGGGCGTCTTCCGCCGGGAGAGGTTGATCGGCGTCGGGCACTTCGAGGTCCTGGCGGACCCGGCGCTGGCCGAGGTCGCGTTCGTCGTCGAGCACGACGTGCACGCCAAGGGCGTCGCGACGCTGCTGCTGGAGCACCTCGCGTTCGCGGCGGCGCGGCGCGGCGTGCGCGGCTTCACCGCCGAGGTGCTCACCACGAACACCGCGATGCTGCGGGTGTTCCTGGACAGCGGGCTGCACTGCCTGCGCACCGCCGACGGGTCCGTGACGCACGTCGTCGTCGAGCTGGACGACGACGCCTCCTACTCGGAGCGCCGCGCGGCGCGCGACCGCGCCGCTTCGGCGGAGAGCCTGCGGCACCTGCTCGCCCCGCGGTCGGTCGCGGTGGTGGGGGCCAGCGCCTCCCGAGGCAAGGTGGGCAACGCGGTGCTGCGCAACCTCCTCGCCGGCGGGTACCGGGGTGCGGTCTACCCGATCAACCCGTCCGCGGCCGAGATCGAGGGCGTGGCGGCCTTCCCGGACGTCTCGGCGCTCCCGGAGGCCCCCGAGCTGGCCGTGCTGTGCGTACCGGCCAGCGCGGTCCCGGAGGTCGCGGAGCGGTGCGGCCGGCGCGGCGTGCGCGCACTGGTCGTCGTGAGCTCCGGGCTCGGCGGCGCGCCCGCCCGGGAGCTCGTCTCGGCGGTGCGCCGGTGGGGGATGCGGCTGCTGGGCCCGAACTGCTTCGGAGCGATCAACTCGGACCCGGACGTGCGCTTGGACGCCACGTTCGGCGCGGACGGGATCCCGCCGGGAGACGTCGGGATCGTCACGCAGTCCGGCGGGGTCGGGATCGTGCTGCTGAGCCGGTTGCGCCAGCTGGGGCTCGGGGTCTCGACGCTCGTGTCGGCGGGGGACAAGTACGACGTCAGCGGGAACGACCTGCTCCAGTGGTGGGACGCCGACGAGCGCACCGGGATCGGCGTCGTCTACCTGGAGTCGTTCGGCAACCCCCGCAAGTTCTCCTGGTCCGCGCGCCACCTCGGGCGGGCGAAACCGCTGGTGCTGCTGCGCGGTGGGGCGAGCCCGGTCGCGCGGCGCGCCGCGGCCGCGCACAGCTCCTCCACCGCCGCCCCCGAAGCCCTCCGGGAAGCGCTGCTGCGGCAGGCCGGGATCATCGGGGCGGACGACGTGGACGAGGTGCTGGCGGTGCTGGCGGTCCGGGACGCCCAGGGGATCCCGCGCGGGGGCCGGGTCGCGGTCGTCACGAACGCCGGGGGACTGGGAGTGCTCACCGCCGAGGCCTGCGCCCGGGCCGGTTTGGACTTCGCCGAGCTGCACCCGGCCACCCGCGCCGAACTGGCGGGGCTGCTGCCCCGGTACGGCTCGGTGGTCAATCCCGTCGACACCACCGCCGTCGTCGACGCCTCCGCGTTCGCGCGCTGCGCCGCGCTGGTCCGGGCCGATCCGAACGTTGACGCCGTGCTGGTACCGCTGATCGAGACGGCCCTCGGCGAGCCGGTAGAGGCGCTGGCCGACGCGCTCGCGAACTCCGGGGCGGGTGACCGGACCCCGGTCGTCGTGGTCCGGCCCGGCCGGTCGGCGCCGGTCGAGTTCCTGCGCCGCTCCGAGGAGCGGCTGCCGAGCCTGGCCAGCCCCGCCTCGGCCGCGGCGGCGCTCGCCGGGCTGGCGGGCTACCAGCGCTGGCGGGAGCGCTCCGCGGTCCCGGCCGAGGTGCCCCCGGACGTCGACGTGGCGGCGGCGCGTCGCCGGGTGGTCGCCCTGTCGGCCTTCCGGCGGGGCGGGGGATGGCTGTCGTTCGAGCAGACCCGGGCCTGCCTGGAGGCCGTCGGGGTGCGGCTCTCGCGCCGGACGACGTGCGAGACCGAGCGGGAAGCGCTCGCCGCGTTGGGCGCGGCGACGGGACCGGTGGTCGTGACGGCCCTGACCGGGGAGCCGGACCACGAGGACCCCGAGGCCCGCAGCCGCGGTGACGTCGCGGACGCGGACCAGTTGCGCGCCGCGTGGCGGGCGCTGCGGAACACCGCGGGCGCGGAGTTCCGCGGGGTCTCCCTGCGCGACCAGGTCGCCGCGGACCTGTCCCTGTCCGTCACCGCCGGGCACGACGAGTCGTTCGGCCCCGTGCTCGGCGTCGGGCTCGGGGGCGCCGCCGGGCGGCTCGCCCCGACGCGCGGTCATCGGCTGGTGCCGCTCAGCGCCCAGGACGCGGCGGACCTGGCGGCCGGACCCGCCGCGACCGCGGTGCTCGGCACCGGGCCCGGAGCGGCGCCGGACCGGGACGCGCTGGTGGAGCTGCTGGTGCGGATCGCCCGGTTCGCCGAGGCGGTGCCCGAGCTGGTGGAGCTGGAACTGGATCCGGTGCTGCTCCGGAGGGGGACGCCGATCCTGCCGGAGGCCCGGATGCGGATCGGCGGGGCAGTGGTGGAGGACCCCCTCCTGCGACGGCTGGCGTTGTAGCTCCCGCTCCCGGGGCCCTCGATGGCGCGGCGGCGTCCGCAGCGTCAGCCGTGCTCCTCGGCGAAGTCGCTCAGGAGTTCGCGCGCGGTCCGGTCCGGCGCGGGTGGTGGCGGTCGCAGGTCCGGTGGCCAGCCCACGCGCACGGCCAGTTGCGGATGCTCCAGCCCGGTCGCGATCTCGTCGCGGATGGTGGCGCGGGTGCTGTCGATCTCGAAGCCCTCGCTCAGCGGGCTGGTGGCCAGGCCCTCGCGAACGGCGGTGCACAGCACCGCGCTCGTGGCCTCACCCGCCATCAGGTGCGCCCGGTCGTCGTCGGCCGCCGTGCTCACCAGCAGGATGTTCCCGGCGTTGCGCGCGGTGCCGACCTCCTCGTGCGCGACCGCGGCCCGGCCGAAATCCCGCAGCACCAGGTCGCCGTACCGCGTTCCCGGCTCGGGTGCGCTCTCCCGGTGGACACCGGTCGTTCCCGCCGCCGAGCGCAGTCCTGTCCACGCCGCGAGCTCGTCCCGGTACCTCGCGGAGAAGCCGTGCAGGAACGCCGCTTTGGCGAACGAGCGCGTCAGGGCGTACCGGTCGTCGCCTTCGAGGACCACCACCGCCACTCCCGCCCGCTGGTCCGCGCGGGTGAGCAGGTCGAGCAGGGCGGCGGGCACCGGTTCCGCGGCGTACTGGCGCCGGTCCGTGCGTCGCACCCAGGCCGCGCGCAGCAGCGAGATCGCCTCCGGGGAGGGGTCGCCCCGCTCACCCGGCTCGACGACGGCGAGCGCGGCCGCGTCGGGCACCAGCCGGACGCGGACCCGCCTGCCGAGCGCGGCCAGCGCCAGGACGGCGTGGTGCAGCGCCGCACCGCAGCTGATGATCACCTCGCGCCCCGCCGGATCGGCTGCCGGGAGCCGGGGGCCGGTCGCGAGCAGGCGCAATGCGCCGCCGCCCACCTCCCAGCGCCAGGGGCGCGCGTTGTACAGCGACGGCGCGCGGGCGGAGAACGCGGCCGCGAGCCGCAGCGCCTCGGAATCGTCGTCGCCCATCGCCCCTCCCGTCCCTCGGGCGCCCGTGCCCCGACGTCACGCGCGGCGGTGCCCCGCGCGGTGCTCCTCCCCGCGCACCACCGCGACCGGGCAGTGCGCGTGCAGGATCACCCCGGCCGCCACCGAGCCGAGCAGGAGACCGGCGAAACCGCCTCGTCCGCGGTGGCCGACGACGAGCAGCTGCGCCTCGCGGGTCCGATCTGCCAGCCCGAAGACCGGATGCCCCCACTGGGAGACCCGGCTGACCGGGACCTCCGGGTAGCGCTCGGCCCAGCCCGCGAGCTGCTCGGCGAGGCTGCGCTCGGACTCGGACCTGGCCAGGTCGAGTTCGTCGCGCAGCGGTGGCGCGATCGCCAACTCCGGCCCCGGCACGTCCCAGAACTGGACGGCGACGAGTTCGCCGCGGCGGGCGGCGGCCGCCTCGAACGCGAACTGCAGGGCCCGCACGCTCTGCTCGGAACCGTCGACGCCGACGAGCACCGGGCCGCGCGCGCGGGGCTCGCGCACGACGACGACCGGGCAGCGGGCGTGGGTCGCGACCTTGGTGCTGACCGACCCGAGCCGCATCCCCGCGGGGGAGCCGCCGCCCCGGCCCCCGACCACGATCAGCCTGGTGCGCTCCGACATCTCGATCAGGGCCGATGCGGGCCGCCCCCGGGTGACCATCTCCGTGATCTCGGTCGCCGGGTGCTCGGCGCGCACGCGGTCCGTCACGGTGCGCAGCACCGTCCACACCTCCTCGTCGCGCGAGGGGAAGTCGTTGATGGCGAAGGCGTGCACCCGGGGCACCCCCAGGAGGTCGGCCTCCGCCGCGGCCCAGTCCAGCGCCGCGCAGGAGTGCTCGGACCCGTCCACGCCGACGACGATCCCGCCCTCGTCCCACGTCATGCCGCCCCGCTTTCGCGCTCCTGCCGGAGGCGCCTCGACCCCTGCGCGGTGCGGACGCCCGCTTCCGGAGTTCCCCGGCGGCGTCCCGGCCGAACCTCCCCGCCGCGAGGAGCGGGGGAGGTCCGGAGCCGATCAGGCGGACCGCTTCCCGCGCACCACCAGGACCGGGCAGGGGGCGTGGTGCAGGAGAGCTTGGCTGGTGGAGCCGAGCAGCAGCCCGCTGAACCCCCCGCGCCCCCGGGCGCCCACGACGACGAGCCGGGCCCCGTCGGAGTGGGCGAGCAGTTCGCCCGCGGCCGATCCGCGTTCGATGAAGCGGTCCACCACCACGTCCGGGTACCGCTCGCCCCAGCCCGCGAGCAGCTCCGCCATCAGCAGCTGCTCGCGGTGGCGCACCTCCTCCTCGCCCAGGCCGACCCGCAGCCACTTCGCGTCGACGCCGACGACGTCCCAGGCGTGCACGACGTGCAGCGGTGCGTCCCAGGCCGCGGCGGCCTCGAACGCGTGCGCCAGGAGGAGTTCCGTCTCCCGCGAGCCGTCCAGGCCCACGACCACGGGCCCGTCGACCAGCCCCTGCCCGCGGTCGCTTCTGCCGCGCACCACGGCCGTCGTGGTGTGGCTGTGCGCGGCGACGGTCACCGCCACCGAACCGGCCAGCAGGCCGGTGAAACCCCCCAGGCCGCGGTCACCGACCACCACGAGCCCGGCGCGGCGCGATTCGTCGATCATCACCGACGGCGGGGTGCCGGGGCAGGACTCGGTCTCGACGGGCACGCCGGGGCTCTCCGCGCCGGCGGACTCGGCGGCCTCCGCCAGCCACTTCTCCACCTCGACGCGCACCGCCGCGTGGTGCTCGCGCGGCCACGGCACCCCGGGGATCTCCGGGAGCACCGGCAGCGCGAACACGTCGGCGTAGACGATCCGCAGCGAGGTGCCCCGCCGGGCGGCTTCCCGGGCCGCCCACCGCACGGCACCGCGCGCGGTCCCCGAGCCGTCGATGCCCACCACCACCGGCCCCCGGTCGTGTTCGCTCATCTCGTCCCCCCGTTCCGGATCGGCGCCCCGCGACGCGGGGCAGGCCGAGCGCACCAGTGCCGGGCGGGAACCGCGCCGACCCGGTCACGTCCGACCGTGCGCGATCCCGGCGCCGACCGCATCTCCGCGAAGCTCGGGTGCGGGCGGGCGCCGCACCGCTCGTGCCGGTGCCCCGGCCGAGCTCACGCGGGACGCACGACCAGCAAGGGGCACGGCGCGCAGTGGGCGAGCGCCCGGCTGGTCGAGCCCAGCAGCATCCCGGTCAGACCGGACTGGCCGCGGCTGCCGATGACGAGCAGCTCCGCGCGCGCCGCGTGGGCGAGCAGCGCCCGGACCGGGCGGTCGTGCTCGACCGAGCGGCGCAGCTCCACCTCGTGGAAGCGCTCGGCTGCTCCCGCGAGTCGTTCGGCGAGCAGCCGGTGGGCGTCCCGCTCCCGGTCGGCGGCCGGGGTGTCCGGGGACAGGTCGTTCCAGTCCTCGGCGGCGACCTCGCGCCAGGTGTGCACCGCCAGCAGCGGGACCCCGCGCAGTCCGGCCTCGTGCAAGGCCCAGTCGAGCGCGGGATCGGCGACCCCGGCGGCATCCACGCCGACGACGATCCCGCCGCCGCGCCCGGATCCGCGCCCGCGCACGACGGCCACCGGGCAGGAGGCGAGCGCGATCGCCGCCTCCGCCGTCGAGCCGAAGGCGAGTCGTGCCCCCGACTCGTCGAGCCCGCTGGCCCCGACGACGAGCAGGTGCGCCGCCGCGGACTCGGCGACGAGCTCCTCGGCGGCACCGCCGCGCCGGAGCTCGCCGCGGACCTCGGCGTTCGGGGCGAAGTCGTGCGCGACCCGCTCGGCGGCGCCCAGCACGTCGCGCGCGCGGCGGCGCACCCCCTCGTCCGCGTCCGGGTCGGCGTCGCCGGGCACCACCGCGAGCAGCAGCACCGGGTGCCCCCGCAGCTCGGCCTCCCGCGCCGCCCACTCCACGGCCCCCAGCGCGGGGGCGGAGCCGTCGACGCCGACCACGATTCCTGATCTCCGCTGTCCGGCCACGATCGAGCACCTCCCGGCATCGGGCCCCGCAGCGAAGGTAAGGCCCGGGTGCTCGGGACGCGACGCGGTCCAGCTCACCCGGCGGAGGGGCGGTCGGCCGCGGCGGGCCGCACGCCGTCGCGGCGCACCCGGACGCGGGCGTCCTCCCCGCGCTCCCAGGAGAACGTGGCGACGTCACCCGGAGCCAGCGCCACCGCGCGCTCCCCGCAGGCGCAGGTGAAGGGCGCGTCGGCGGGGCCGCCGCGACCGACCCGCACCACCGCCGTGCGGCCCGTGACCTCGACCGAGACCGGATGCCCCTGGTAGCGCAGCTCCAGTTCCAGCTCGCCCAGCTCCGGCGGCCAGCACGGGTTGAGGCGCAACGCCCCCTGCCGGGCCTCGACCCCGGCGAAGCAGCGCTGCAGCAGGTCGATGGTCCCGGCCATGGCGGCGAGGTGGATGCCTTCGCGGGTGCTGCCGCCCTGGGTGTCGTGCACGTCGGCTTCCAGCGCGCGGTGGAAGTGCTCCCACGCCCGCTGCCGGTCGGACCGGGCCAGGACCCAGGCGTGCACCACGGCGCTGAGGGTGGAGCCGTGGCTGGTGCGCCGCAGGTAGTGCTCGATCGTCTCCGGGATCCGCTGGGCGGGGAAGGGATAGCCCAGCCCGTCGAGGACGTCGCGCAGCTCCTCGGCGGACAGCAGGTAGAACAGCATGAGCACGTCGGCCTGCTTGGAGACCTGGTAGCGGTTCGGGTCGTCCCCCTCGGCCTCCAGGATGCGGTCCAGCCGCTGGATGTCGCCGTAGCGCTCCCGGTAGCCGCGCCAGTCGAGTTCGGCCAGCTCGGAATAGCCCTCGAACTGGCTCGGGATGCCGTCGTGGAAGGGCACGAACAGCTTGCGGGACAACCGCATCCAGCGATCGACCTCGGCTTCGCGCAGCTCCAGCTCCGCCGCCAGCTCGCGCCTGCGCTCCGGGGCGAGGACGGCGAGCACCTCCACCGCCGTCCGGCACAGCCAGGCCAGCATGACGTTGGTGTAGGCGTTGTTGTCGATCCCGGGGACGGCCGCTCCCGGGTAGGCGGTGTGGTACTCGTCCGGGCCGACGACTCCTTCGACGACGTAGCGGTCCCGGCCGGGGTCGTAGCGGGCGAGACCGGCCAGGAACCGCGTCGTGTCCAGGATCAGCTCCGCGCCGAAGTCGTGGAGGAACGCCGTGTCCGCGGTCGACTGGTAGTAGTGCCAGGTGTTGTACGCGATCGCGATGCCGATGTGCCGTTGCAGGTGGGTGTTGTCGGGCAGCCAGCGCCGGGATCGCGGGTTGAGGTGCAGCCGCTGGCTCTCCTCCCTGCCGTTGCTCCCGCTCTGCCACGGGAACATCGCGCCGGTCCGCCCGGCGCGGCGCGCCGCGCGGCGGGCCTGGTGCAGCCGCCGGTAGCGGTACAGCAGCAGCGCCCGGGCCTCGCTGGCGGCGCGCAGCGTCAGCACCGGCAGCACGAACAGCTCGTCCCAGAACACGTGGCCGCGGTAGGCCTCGCCGTGCAGGCCGCGCGCGGGGACGCCGACGTCCAGGTCGGCGCTGTTCGGCGAGATCGTCTGGATGAGGTGGAACAGGTGCAGGCGCACGGTGCGGCGGATCTCGTCGGAGCCGCGCACCCCGCAGCGGAAGGTCCGCCACGAGGTGCGCCAGGCCGCCCGGTGGCTCTTCAGCAGCGACTCGAAATCGCCCGCCTCGGCGGCCAGTTCCGCGGACTCCGCGGCCGGTTCCGAGACCGCGTGGTCGAGGGAGGTGTGCAGCGCCACCACCTTCTCGACCACGACGCGCTCGCCGGGCCGCGCGACGACGGCGAACTCGTGCGCGATGCGGTCGGGCCCGGCCGAGGTCGTTCGCGGGGGTTCCAGCCGCCGCCGATCGATCCGGACGCGGGTGCGCGCCGCTTCGGCGACCTCGATGCGCGACCAGGCGGTGCGGGCGCGCAGGCAGAGGGTCTCGGGCGAGTGCTCGTGCGCGTCGAAGTCGCTCAGGTGCGGGCCCTCCAGCTCGGCGTACCGGGCGACCCCGGCGTTGCGCACCCGGCCGTCGAGCCCGCTGCGGAAGGTGATCGTGCTGGTGTGGTCCTCGGGCACCAGCGCGGTCTCCAGCGCCGCCAGGTGGGGCATTCCCATGTGGACGATCCGGCGCTGCACCAGGGTGGTGGTGCGCCCGGCCCGGTCGCGGAACCGGCATCGCCTGCTCAGCACCGCGCGTTCGAGGTCCAGCTCGACCTCGTGCTCCAGCAGCGCGCACCGGCTCAGGTCGAACCACTCGCCGTCGTCGAAGCGGAACGTCAGCGGCAGCCAGTTCGGCAGGTTCACCAGCGACTCGGTGGTGATCTCCTGCCCCGCGATCCGCGCCGTCCGGCGGTCGTAGCACCCGGCCGCGTAGGTACCGGGGTAGTGCACCCCGTCCTCCACCGCCTCCGGCGCCGCCCCCCGGGTGGCGAAGTAGCCGTTGCCCAGCACGCACAACGCCTCTCGCCGGCCCTCGTCGGCGGGGTCGAAGCCGCTGAACGTCCACGTGCGGTCATCGGACATCGCGAGCCGCCCCGCTCACCCGCTCCCGGGCGATCGCCCGTCGTCCGGCGGCACCACCGCGACCGGGCACCTGGCTCGGTGCAGCACTCCGCGCGAGACCGACCCCAGCAGCGCCTCGGAGAGCCCGCCGGAACCACGACGCCCCACGACCAGCAGGCGGGCGCCCGCGGCCGCCTCCGCCAGGGCGGAGATCGGGTCCATCGAACTGGTGAGGCGGCGCAGGACGACGTCGGGGTGCCTCGGGGCGAACCCGGCCACCGCTTCGGCCAGCGCCCGCTCCGCGCGTGCGACCAGCTCCGCGCGGTCCGGGTGGTCGAACGGCCCGGGGATGAACGCGGAGTCCGGTGCGGCCTGCACCGCGACCACGTCGCAGCGCAGCGCTTCCGCGGCCTCGCACGCGAATTCCAGGGCCCGGTCCCCGTCGGCGGAACCGTCCACCCCGGCCACGACGGTCTCGCGCCGCACCTCGTCGGCCGCCCCGCGCACCACCACCGCCGGGCACGGGGAGCGCGTCGCCACCCCCAGCGCCACCGAGCCGAGCACGGCGTCGTGCAGGGCGCGGTGACCGCGCGAGCCGAGCACCAGCAGCGGAGCCCGCCCCGCCGCCTCCAGGAGCCGGGCGACCGTTCGCCCGGTGAGCACCTCCACCCGCACCCGGGGCGCGCCGTAGTGGAGCTGGGAGCGGGTCGCGAGATCGGTGAGCCACCCGGGGCAGGTCCCGTTCGGCATCGGCTCGGCGTCGACGTGGACCAGCAGCAGTTCATCGCCGCAGAGCTCCGCGTTCGCGCAAGCCCACTCGACGGCGCGCTCGGACTCGGGCGTGCCGTCCACCGCGACCGCGCACCCGCGTCCGCCGACCGGCATCGCGCACCCCCTCTCCCCGGATCCAGGCTGGCAAAGGCATCCGCGCGCGGCATCTCGGCGCCTCGCGCGCCTCCCGCCGGGTGGCGGGCCGCGCGGTCGCTCACACTGGCCGGGTGCTGGCCCTCGTCATCGCGTTGGCGCTGGTTTTCGACCTGACCAACGGGTTCCACGATTCGTCGAACGCGGTGGCGGCGCCGGTGGCGACCAGGTCGCTGCGCCCGGGTCCGGCGGTGCTGCTGGTCGGCTGCGCGCAGCTCGCCGGGGCGCTGCTGGTCGGGATGGCCGTCGCGGACACGGTGGGCGGGGTGGTCAGCCTGCCCCGCGAGCTCGTGCTCGGATCGGTCGGCGCCGCGCTCACCTCGGCGATCCTGTGGAACCTGGTGACGTGGTGGTGGGGCCTGCCGTCCAGCTCCTCGCACGCCCTGGTCGGAGCGCTGGTGGGGGCCTGCACGATGACCGCCGGAGCGTCCGCCGTGCACTGGGGCGGTTGGCACGGCGGGAACGTGTCCGGTGTGCTCGGCGTGCTGCTGGGCCTCGCGGTGTCGCCGCTGGCCGGGGCGGTGGTGAGCGGGGCGTGCGCCCGGGCGGCGCGGGTGGGCCTGCGCAGGGCGCGGCGCCGGGTGGATCGACTCGTCCGGATCGGGGAGTGGGGCACGGCGGCGGCGCTCGGGTTCGCGCACGGCGGCAACGACGCGCAGAAGACGATGGGGGTGGTGACGCTGCTGCTCGTCTCGGCGGGCGTGCTGCCCGAGTTCCGCGTGCCGCTGTGGGTGAAGCTCGCCGCCGCGCTGGCGTTGATCACGGGCACCGCGATCGGCGGCGGACGCATCGTGCGCACCCTCGGCCGCGGGATCTACCGGATGCGTCCGCTGGACGGGCTGGTCAGCCAGGGCAGCTCCGCCGGTGTCATCCTCGCCGCCGCGTCGGTGGGAGCACCCGTGAGCACGACGCACGTCGTGGCCGCCGGGGTGGTGGGCGTCGGGGCCGAGCACCGGCGCCGTCGCGTGCGGTGGGCCGTCGTCCGGGAGATGGCCTCGGCCTGGCTGGTGACCATGCCGGTGACCGCGGTGGCCGCGGCCCTGCTGGCGCCCCTGTGGGCGTGGTTCGCGTGAGGCTCCCGAGGGCGTGGTTCCTGCCGCCGCAGCACGACGTGCTCGCCATGCTGCTGGACCAGGCCGACACCTCCCGGGACGCGGTCGAGCTGCTGGGCCGGTGGGTTCGCCGGGAGCTCGCCGCCCTGGAACCCGATCCCGGCACCACCGAGATCGTCCAGGCGATCGGCGCCGCCAGCCGGGCGTGCCGGCTCGCCGTGTCGATGCTCCCGCACCCCGGTGCGGCGGAGGTGGCCGAGGAGGCCGGCCGGTTGCTGGAGCCCGCCGAGCACGGCTACCGCTCGGCGATCATCGCCCTGGACGCCGAGGCCGACCTGCGCGCGGAGATCCGGCGGCGGGAGCTGTACCGGCGCGCCGAGCACGCCACGACCGCGATGGCGCGGGTGCTGCACCGCATCTGGTACGCCGTCAGCAAGACCGGCTGACCGCGCGCCCGTCGAGCGGCGGTGACTCGATCAACGGCGCCAGGGCGGTGGGGCCACTGCGGCCGGATCGCCACCCCGACGTCGCGCGGCGGCGAGCGCGGCCACCCGCATGGGCGGGCGCGGGACTCACGCCCGCTGGGGCAGGCGGAGGTGGTGCGGCAGGTGGTGCTCCACGTGCGTGTCCGGCCCCGGGAAGAACAGGCTCACGCGCCCGCTCTCCAGCCAGTGCACCGCGTAGGGCGGTTCGCCGTCCGGTCCGCGCACTTCGACGACCTGCCCCTTGCGGCGGTGGTCGTCCAGGTGGACTCCCTCGACGACCAGCCAGTCACCGACCTCGGCCCTCATGTCCCCTCACCCCGCGCGCACCGCCGTTTTCCACTCCCAGCACAGGATCGCAGCGGGATCGGCGCGGGGAAGTGCCGAAGGGCCCGGTCGGCGGCACCGGTTCGGGCGGGGCGCGTGGTGAGCGGCCCGCGCCCTAGCTCCGGAACGTCGCCGAGCGGCCGGTGGCCTCCTCGACGTCCGCGATGGACGCGTCCAGCAACTGGTGGGCCAGGTCGGACAACGCCCGTGCGGTCGCCAGCTCAGCGCCGATCTCGGGGATGTCGGTGTCCCTCGGGTTGCGCTTGGCCAGCCCCCGGCCCGCGATCCCGCCTCGGGTCTGCAGGCGGGCCTCCGCCGACGTGTGGTCGCTGTGCTCGTCGATGTTCACCAGAACCGTCCACCGCTCCGTGCGCATGATTCCTCCCCTGCTCGCGAACGACGCCAGGGTGGTGCCGACCTCGCGCGGGCTCCCAGAGTCCTAAGCCCCCCGTCGCGGGAGGTGGCCATTCGAGGCTTTCGCCCCTGCCACCCGGTGCGGTCCGACGCGACGCTGGACCCGGCCCGGCCGGGAGTTCCCGTCCGGGGGATCTCGGGTCCGGCCGACCTCGACGACGTGGGAGCGATGATGGCGGTACGGTCGATGCCGACTGCGAACGAGGTGCGGACGGCGCTCGCGAGCGCCTCCCGCGCACCATCGGTGCACAACACCCAGCCGTGGCGCTGGCGAGTCGCGCGGCATTCCGTCCACCTGTACCTGGATCCCGATCGCGCGCTGGGCGCGCTCGACCCCACCGGTCGGGAATCCGTGATCAGCTGCGGCGCGGCGCTGCACCACGCCCGGATCGCCTTCGGCGCCGAGGGCTGGCGCACGACCGTGCACCGGGTTCCCAACCCCGGCACCCCCGATCACGTGGCGGCCATCGAGTTCGGCCGGATGGACGGGCCGGACCCGGAGGCCGTCGAGCTGGTCGCGGCCGCGCAGCGGCGCCGCACCGATCGCCGGCCGTTCCTGCCCGATCCCGTTCCCGGCGAACTGGTGGAGGGGTTCGCAGCGGCCGCGGTGGCCGAGGGCTGCGCGTTCGAGCCGATCACCGACGACCGGCACCGGCGGGACCTCATGCTCGCGATCGAAGAGGCGGGGGATCGGCAGCGGAGGTCCCCGGACTACCGCGCGGAGCTGGCCGAGTGGGCCGGCAGGCACGTTCCCGGGGCCGAGGGCGTTCCCGCCGGGTCGATCCCGCAGCGGCACGACCGCGGCATGCCGGAGCGGGACTTCAGCCTGGCCGCGGAAGGCGAGCTCGCGGTGCCCGTCCTGGACGACGGTGCGCTGCTGGCGGTCCTCTCGACCGCGGGGGACGACGGCGGCAGCTGGCTGGTGGCGGGCGAGGCGCTGAGCGCGGTGCTGCTGCTGGCCACCCGCGCCGGGCTGGCGACCTGTCCGCTCAGCCAGATCGCCGAGGTCGGCCTGTCGCGCGAGCACGTGCGCGACCACGTCCTCGCTTCCCCGAGGTATCCGCAGCTGGCGCTGCGCCTGGGGTGGCCGGTCACGGCGGAGCTCCCCGGGCCGCCGACGCCGCGCCGGCCGATCGACGAGTGCGTCGCGCCGCTGGACGACTCCTGGAGCTGACGGGCGCCCGCGCCCGCACCGCCGGGGTCGGGGCGCCGCTCAGATCCGGGCGCGCGCGGCCTCCAGTACCAGGGCGCGCTCCGCTCTGGCCACGGCCCGCCGCACTCCGCCGAGGGCGTCCGGGTTCACCGAGATCGAGGTGATCCCCCACCGCACCAGTCGTTCGGCGTACTCGGGATCGTGCGAGGGCGCCTGCCCGCACAGCGAACTCGGGACACCTGCCCGCCGCGCCGCCCCGATGATGCCGCGCACGGCGTCGAGCACGGCGGGATCGCCTTCGTCGAACAGCGGCGCGCAGAGCTCCGAATCCCGGTCGGTGCCGAGGACCAGCTGGGTCAGGTCGTTGCTGCCGATCGACACCCCGTCGACGCCCAGCCGCACGTACTCCGGGAGCCAGTGCACCACCGACGGGACCTCCGCCATGATCCACCGCCGCAACCCGCGATCGGTGCCGAGCGGGCTGCCGTCCACCTCGCGCAAGCAGGCTTCCAGCTCCCACCGGGTGCGCACGAACGGGATCATCAGGTGCAGGTTGCGGAAGCGCTCCCGGACGCGGGCCACGGCGGCGAGCTCGGCGCGCAGCAGGACGGGGGAGCGCACGTAGCGGAAGCAACCTCGGAAACCGATCATCGGGTTGTTCTCCGACGGTTCGTGGACGTCCCCGCCCCGCAGGTCGCGGAACTCGTTGCTGCGGAAGTCGGCGGTGCGGTAGAGCACCGGGCGCGGGTGGAAGGGCTCGGCGATCGCGCGCAGCGACTCCTCCAGGCGGGCGACGACCGGCTCGGCGCCCCGCTCCGCGATCGCGGCGGCGGGGTGCGTCCCCCCGAGCGCGTCGGTGAGCAGGAACTCGGCCCGCAGGAGCCCGACCCCGTCCACCGGCAGCGCCGCGACGCGCTCGGCCTCCTCGGGCAGCGCCAGGTTGACCATGATGCGCGTGGCCAGGGGTTCGACGGCGGTCGCGGCCTCGGTGGTGGTGGCGCTCGCGGCGGGCGCGGCCCCGCCGGAGGGCTCCGGCGCCGCTCCCTCCCGCACCGTTCCGCCGCCGCCGTCGACCGTCACCACCGCCCCGTCCCGCAGCGCGGCGGTGGCGTCGCCGGTGCCGACCACGCACGGTGTGCCCAGCTCGCGGGAGACGATGGCGGCGTGGCAGGTGATCCCCCCGGTGTCGGTGACCACGGCGGACGCTCGCCGCAGGATCGGCAGCCAGTCCGGCGCGGTGGTGGGGGCGACCAGCACGTCGCCGGGCCGCAGACGCGCGGCTTCCCCGGGTGAGCGCACGATCCGCGCGGGGCCGTCCGCGACGCCCGGTGCCGCGCCGTGCCCGCTGACCAGGATCCGGCCCGGCTCCCGCCGGGACAGCGCGGTGATCGGCCTGGTCTGCAGCAGGTGGATCGTCCCCGCCTCGATGGCCCACTCGACGTCCTGCGGGCAGCCGAAGTGCTCCTCCACGCGGACCAGGAGTTCCGACAGCGCCCGGAGTTCGCCGTCGTCGAGCGCGCGGCGCCGGGATTCCTCCGGCGGCACCGGGACCTCGCGGTCCCCGCCCGGGCCGTGCACGAGCTTGCGCTCCTTGGCGCCCACGTCGGCGCGCACGACGCGGAGCCCGTCCTTGGCGACTTCGTAGTGATCGGGCCGCACGCGGCCGCCGACGATCGCACCGCCGAGGCCGTAGGCCGCTTCCACCACCATCGTCGAGCGCTCCCCGGAGGCGGGGTCGGCGGTGAAGGCGATGCCGGCGCGGTCGGGGGCGACCATCCGCTGCACGACGACCGCCATCGCGGGCTCCTCGTCGATGCCGTGCGCGGCCCGGTAGACCAGCGATCGGGGGGTGTACAGCGACGCCCAGCAGTCCACGACGCGCGCGAGGAGGTCCTCGGTCCCGGCCACGTCGGTGTAGCTCTCGTTCATCCCGGCGAAGGAGGTGAGCGGGGAGTCCTCGGCGGTGGCCGAGGAGCGCACCGCGACCCGGGCGGTGTCGCCGAGCGCCCGGTAGGCGTCCTCGACGGCCGAGCGGATCTCGGCGGACACGCCGCCGCGGTGCACCAGCTCGGCCAGCCGCTGGTGGCAGCGCTGGAGCTGCTCGGGGTCGTCGGCGGCGGCCAGGGCCTCGCGGACCGCCTCGCCGACCGCCACCGGATCGACGCAGGCCCGGAAGGCGTCGGCGACCAGCACGAATCCCGGCGGCACCGGGAAACCGGCCCGCACCAGTTCGCCGAGCTGCGCCCCCTTGCCCCCGGCCACCGCGGAGTCGGCGGACCGAAGCTCGTCGAATCGTCGAACCCACGCCATGACCCACCTCTCCCCGGCAGCCCAGTCCGGCACCCGTCCCCACCAGCGGTGGTGCCCGCGCCCGGGGTGCGCGAAACGCACGCCCGGCCCGGACGGTCCGCCGCCGTCCCCGCTTCGGTGCCGCCCCGCGCCGGGGGCGGGACGCGACGAGCGCGGGGACGACGCGGCCGACGATCGACCGGCCGTCCGGCACCGCGGCCCGCCGGGCGTCATCACCCGCGGAACGTCGAGCGCCCTCCCGGGCCCCCGCGAGCGGGCGGCGGAGTTGCCGAGGAGCTGAGCGCCCGCGCCGCCGCCGCGAGGACCACGAGCTCCAGCACCAGGCTCGCCAAGCCCGCCGGATCCCAGGAGTCCTCGCGGAAGCCGGGCAGGCCGGTGGTGCGGCTCAGCACGAACCCGAGGAACATTCCCGCGCTCACGGCGCCGCCGAGCAGCCACGCCCACGTCGCGGGCCGGAGCAGCACCGCGAACGCCACGACCAGCAGCAGCACCGCGCCCACGACGAACAGCACGCCCAGGTAGGTGGCGTCCTCGAAGCTGTCCGGCGCGAGCACGAGGTGGATCACCGCGAGGAGCCCGCAGGCGACGGCGGCGGTGTAGCAGGTGGCGCGCATGGGTTCCTCCGCTCCGGTGCGGGCGAACCGGAGACCTGTCCGGCCGCGGGCAATCCGCCGTCCCGTTGCTCCGTCAGCGGCGCCCCGGCCCGGTCGGGCTCCGGGACGCCCCGCGCTCGCCATCGTGGCGGCGCGAGCGGCCGCCGGCCATTGCCGTTGGTCCCGGATCGCGGCACGCGGCGGCGCACCACCCGGCACGGACGAAAGCCCGTTCCGGGGCCCCGCCGCCGGTGCGACCGTGGTCCCGTCCCCGGCGGAGGAGGTCACATGAGCAGCGCGCGTCCCGGCCCGATCGTCGTGGGGTTCAGCGGAACGCCCGGTTCCAGGCAGGCGATCCGGTGGGCGTGCCGCGAGGCGTCCGCGCGGAGGCGGGAGCTGCACGTGGTGCGCGCCTTCTCGATACCGCTGGAGGAGCTCACCCGGATCCACCTCCCCGCCGAGTCCGTCGACTTCGGACCGCTGCGCGCGGACGTGGAGCACGAGGTGGACGGGGTGGTGGCGGAGTGCGCGCGGGAGTGGCCGGAGTTGACCGTCACGGGCGAGACCCGGCTCGGGCATCCCGCGATGGTGCTGCGGGAGGCCGCCGAGAAGGGCGACCTGCTCGTGCTCGGAAGCGCGCAGCACGGACGGCTGCACCACGCCCTGCTCGGATCCACCTCCGACGAGCTGCTCCGGGGCTCCGCGGTGCCCGTCGCCTTCGTCCGGGGGACCGAGCGGGAGGAGCGTCGCCGGGTCGTGGTCGGCGTCGACGGCTCCCGGATCAGCGCCCGGGCCGTGGGCTTCGCCTTCGACCACGCGGCGCGGCACGGCGCCGAACTCCTCGCCGCTCTGGCCTGGGACGAGTTGCCCAGGGACGCGATCGCCCCGGCCGGCGGCTGGAGGCTCGACTGGACCGACGTCACCCGCAGCTGCGAGCGGCAGCTCGCCGAGTCGATCGCCGGGTGGCAGGAGCAGTACCCCGACGTCCCGGTGCGGCACGAGGTCACGACGACGGAGCTCCCGGCCGAGCTGCTGCTGCGCCACGCGCGGGAAGCGGACCTCGTGGTCGTGGGGCGGCACGGCCGTTTCCTGGTGCACGCCGCGATGGTGGGTTCCACCGGTCGCGCGGTCGCCCACCAGGCGCCGTGCCCGGTCGTCGTCGTGCCCTGACCCGCGCGGCGAACGCCGGGGCCGACTCGCGGGCGGTTCACCCCCCGGGCACCAGCACGGCCGCTCCGCGCACGCGGTCGTCGGCCAGGTCCCGCAGCGCCGCGTCGGCGCGGTCCAGCCGGTACGGCGTGGTCGTCACCCGCAGGCGGTGGCGGTCGGCGAAGCGCAGGAAGTCCATCCCGTCGCCCCTGGTGTTCGAGGTGACGCTGCACAACGTGCGTTCCTGGAACAGGTGCCGCTGGTAGTCGAGCTCCGGGATCGCCGTCAGGTGGATCCCGGCGACCGCCAGCGTCCCACCGCGCTGCAAGGCGGCCAGCGCCACCGGAACCAGCTCGCCGGCCGGGGCGAACAGCACCGCCGAGTCCAGCGGTTCCGGTGGCTCCTCGTCCGCGCCACCGGCGGAGGCAGCCCCCAGGTCGAGCGCGAGCGCTCGGGCACTCGCGGACCGGGTGAGCACGTGCACGCGCGCGCCGCTGGCCACCGCGACCTGGATGGTCAGGTGCGCGCTCGCCCCGAACCCGTACAGGCCCAGCACTCCGCCGACGGGAACCCGCGCCCGGCGCCACGCCCGGTAGCCGATCACCCCGGCGCACAGCAGGGGAGCCAGCTCCGCGTCCGCGTACCCGGCGGGCAACCGGTAGGCGAAGGCGGCGGGCACCGCGGTGAACTCGGCGTAGCCGCCGTCCGCGTCCCAGCCGGTGAAGCGCGAGCTCGGGCAGAGGTTCTCCCGCCCGCGCAGGCAGAACCCGCACCGCCCGCAGGTGCCGCGCAACCACGGGATGCCGACCCGCTCGCCCAGGTCGAATCCGGTGGCGACCGGATCGCAGGCGACGACCTCCCCGACGACCTCGTGCCCTGGCACGACGGCCCGGCGGTGGGCGGGCAGGTCGCCCTCGGCGACGTGCAGGTCGGTGCGGCACACCCCGCAGGCCAGCACCCGCACCAGCAGGTCCCCGGACTCCTGGGCCGGGACGGGGCGCAGCACCCAGCGCAACGGCTCCCCCGCGAGCGGGCCGGGTTCCCGCACGATCCAGGCGTTCATGGTGTCGGCGATGGATGCCATCCCGTTCCTCCCGGGGCGCCCGCGCCCGTCCCCGCCGAGGGGAGGGGCCGGGGCCCACCAGCCACGACCGGATTCCTGCGGTGGCAACGTCGCACGTGCCGGACCCGGGCACCAGGGAACATGGGCCCCGCTCCCGCGCGGACCCCGGTCACGGTGCCCCGGCCACCGCCCGGACGAAGTCGGACGCGGTCACCACGCCCCGTATCGCACCGGCGTCCCAGACGAACGCCGCGTCGCTGCCCGACTCGACCAGGCGGGCGGCGGCGACCGCGCCGGTGTCGTCGACCCCGACGCCAGGTGCGGGCCTGCGGCACAGCTCCGCCACCGGGACCCGCTCGCCAGGTCTCCTGGCCGCGATGCCGAACAGCAGGTCCGCCGCCGTGACCAGACCGAGCGGGTCCTCCGGCAGGACCGCCAGGTGGTGCACGCCGCGGCGGTACATCTCCCGCAGCGCGTCCACGGCGTCCAGCTCCCCCCGCACGGTGATGACGGGACCGCTCGCGAGCTCCCGCGCGCGAGGCAGGTCCTGATTCGCGGAACGATCTGTGCTCATACCTCCCCCGTGGCCCGGAGCGCGCGCCCCCTCGTTCGCGCGGCCCGTCGTTTCCCGGAGCGCGGGCGGTGGGCACCCCGAAGCATCGGACGACGCGGCGGCCGGCGCCAGGGGCGATCGGCCCGAGCGGACGGGGGCGCGATGGTGTCGGTCCGCATCGACCCGCGCGAGCACGACGCGGTGCTGTTCGACCTCGACGGCGTGCTGACCGACACCGCCTCGGTGCACTGCGCCGCGTGGAAGCGGTTGTTCGACCAGTACCTGTCGAGCCGGGCGGAACGCCTCGCACCGTTCACCGGGGAGGACTACCTGCGCCACGTCGACGGCAGGCCCCGGGGCGACGGCGTGCGCGGTTTCCTGGGGGCCAGGGGGATCGAGCTCCCGGCCGGTTCCCCGTCCGATCCCCCGGGGCGCGGCACGGTGGTGGGGCTGGGAAAGCTCAAGGACCGGTACTTCCGCGACGCGGTCGCGGCCCGCGGGGTGCGCGTGCTGGACGGCGCGGTGGAACTGGTCACGTCGCTGCGCGCGCGGCACGTGCGGACGGCGGTCGTCTCGGCCAGCCGCAACTGCTCACTGGTGCTGGACGGCGCGGGGCTCGCCGGCCTGTTCGACGCCGCGGTCGACGGAGTCGTGGCGGCGGAGCTGGGCCTGCGCGGCAAACCGGATCCGGCGACCTACCTGGAGGCGGACCGCAGGCTCGGGTGCGCTCCCCGGCGCTCCGCGGTCGTCGAGGACGCCGCCGCGGGGGTCCGAGCCGGTCGCGCCGGTGGTTTCGGCCTGGTCATCGGGGTCGCCACCGCCGCGGCCCCCGGACTCCTGGCGGAATCCGGCGCGGACGTGGTGGTGCGGTCGCTGCGGGAGATCGCGGTGGTCGGCGCACCCTCCTGAGCGCCGCGGGCGCCGCCTTCACCGCACCACGGCCACCGGGCACCTCGCGTGGTGCAGCACCCCGACGGCCACCGAACCCGCCAGCAGGCCGCCGAACCCACCGCTGCCGCGATGGCCCACCACCAGCAGCGCCGCTCCGCTCGCCGCGTCCACGAGAGCCGGCACCGGGTGACCGCGCACCGCGTGAGCGCTCACCTCCACGGCGGGATACCTGTCCCGCCACACCACCAGGTTCGCGGCGACGGAGAGCTCGGCCCGGGCGAGCACGCCGTGCTCCGGAGCGAGCCCTCCTCGCGCGTGCCGGGCCCGCACGGCGACCAGCTCGGCGCCCCGCGCGGCGGCGGCGTCGAACGCGAAGCGCAGCACGGCTTCCTCGGCCGCGTCGTCGACGCCGACGACCACGGGCCCGCCGACGTACTCGCGCCCGCGCACCACGACCACGGTTCCCACCGCGAGCTTGGCCACCTCGGAGCTGACCGATCCCAGCATCGCCTCGGCGAAACCACCCATCCCGTGCGATCCCAGCACCAGCAGCGCGGCGGTCTCCTCGCGGCGGAGCAGCGACTGGACCGGGTGCCCGACGAGGACTTCCTCACCCACCTCGACGTCGTCCGCCCCCGCCCGGCACCGCTCGGCGAGGCGGTGCACGATCTCCCCGCCCTGCTCGGATCGAGCCGGATCGCCGGTGACGAGCACCAGGTGCAGCCGGGCGCGCCGCCGCCGGGCTTCTTCCGCCGCCCACGCCGCCGCCCGCGCCGAGGGCTCCGAACCGTCGACACCCACCACCACCGCGCCTTCCGGTCGCGCCATGCTCCCTCCCCGGTGCTGGATCGTGCTGGCGGCGTCGCGTCACCGCCGCGGTCACTGGCCGCCCTTCTGGATGTAGGAGCGGATGAACGTTTCCGCGTTCTCCTCCAGGATGTCGTCGATCTCGTCGAGCACGGCCTCCGTGTCGTCGTCCAGGCGTTCCCTGCGGTCCGCGCCGGCGGGCGCGGGGGTGGGCGCGGCCTCGTCGGATTCGGAACGCACCCCGTGGTGCCGTTCGTGCTTGTCCCGGCGCATTGGTTCCTCCCTCGCCGCTGAGTGCGGTGCCTCCGCGACGACATCGTGGTGCGAGCGCGCGAGGT
This sequence comes from Saccharopolyspora antibiotica, assembly GCF_047200635.1. Lineage (NCBI taxonomy): Bacteria > Bacillati > Actinomycetota > Actinomycetes > Pseudonocardiales > Pseudonocardiaceae > Saccharopolyspora > Saccharopolyspora antibiotica. The sequence goes on from NZ_JBJZOI010000013.1 coordinate 46,552, forward strand.
GCGAGTAGGGCCGAGCGTCCCCACCAGCGCGCCGAAGCGCGTCACCGCGCCTGGGCCTGCCCCGGTTTCCACCGGGCCTTTCGCCCGTCCCGCCCCGCTCGCGCCGGGGGGAGACTTCCCCAGTGGTGCGCCGCGGGCGATCGCGGCGCTGGACGGACCGGGCGGGAGCGCTGATGGCGGGGCGGCGGGCGCCGACTGCGGAGGAGATGTGCGAGGCGCTGGCACTGGCCGGCCGGGCCCCATCGGTGCACAACAGCCAGCCGTGGAGGTGGCGCCTCCACCCGCGCTCCGCTCACCTCCTGCTGGACCTCGAACGCACCCTGGGCGCGCTCGATCCCACCGGGCGCGAGGCGATCGTGAGCTGCGGCGCGGTGCTGCACCACGCGTGCGTCGTCTTCCGCGCCGACGGCTGGACGATCCTCGTGCACCGGCTGCCGAACCCCGCGATGCTGACCCACCTGGCCACGATCGAGTTCGCGGGTTCCGGGCCGCGCGATCCCGGGGCGGGCGGGCTGGCCGCCGCCGTTCCCCGGCGCCGCACGGACCGCAGGCCGTTCTCGTCCGCCCCGGTTCCTCGGGCCGTGGTGGAGCGACTCGTCTCGGCCGCCGAGGACCGGGAGGCCGAACTGGTGCCGGTGCTCGACGCCGCCAGGCGGCGGGACCTGATGCTCGCGATCGACGAAGCCGGCGACGAGCAGCGGCGCTCCTCCCGGTACCGGGAGGAGCTCGCGGCCTGGACCGGGCGGCGTTCGTCCCGCGGCGACGGCATCCCCGCCGGCGCGCTCCCGCGACGGCGCACGCCGGGGATGCCGGCACGCGACTTCGCCGCGGCGGGCGAGCTGGTCGTCCCGGACCTCGACGACGGGGCGACGCTGGCCGTCCTCTCCACCGGCGGGGACAGCTTCGAGAGCTGGCTGGCCGCGGGTGAGGCGCTCAGCTCCGTGCTGCTCGCCGCGGCGGGCGAGGGCCTGGCCGCGTGCCCGCTGAGCCAGATCGCCGAGGTCGGCGGCGCCCGCTCGTACGTGCGGGATCGGATCCTCGGTGGCGAGGCCCACCCGCAGCTCGCGTTGCGCCTCGGCTGGCCCGCCAGCACCGCGAACCTCGGTCCGCCGACGCCGCGGCGACCGATCGGCGACTTCGTCCACGTCTCCCGCGATGCCGGGGCGTGAGGGCTGCCGGTGACCTCCCGCGCGCCACCGGCCCCGGGCTCGCCGCCGCCCGCGCCGGGCGGGGCCCGGGACCAGAGCGCGCCCCGGCCGCCGGGCCCCCGGTGGTGCGCCGGAATCGTGCTGGTAGCACGCGCGTCACGTGGTGGTCACCGGTGTCGGGATGGTCACCCTCCCTGGTCATCTCAGCGGGCGGGGGCGGCCGGTAAGCTGAATTTCCCCGGTGCGCTTCGCGCCGGACCGTGTCAGCACTACCCCAGGAGGACCCGGTGACCACGCCGGCTGCCGAGGACCCAAGCGAGGCCAAGCCCGTCGAACGCCGCGTGCTCGTGGCGGAGGACGAGGCGCTGATCAGGCTCGACCTGGTTGAGATGCTCAAGGAAGAGGGATACCAGGTCGTCGGTGAGGCCGGGGACGGGCAGGAGGCCGTGCGGCTGGCCGAGGAGCTGCGGCCCGACCTGGTGATCCTGGACATCAAGATGCCGAAGATGGACGGCATCGAGGCCGCTTCGAACATCGCCGGTGAGCGCATCGCGCCCGTCGTGATCCTCACCGCGTTCAGCCAGCGGGACCTGGTGGAGCGCGCGCGGGACGCGGGGGCGATGGCCTACCTGGTCAAGCCGTTCGCCAAGCGCGACCTGGTGCCCGCGGTGGAACTCGCGGTCTCCCGGTTCACCGAGGTGCAGGCGCTGGAGGCCGAGGTCGCCGACCTCAGCGAGCGGCTCGAAGCGCGCAAGACCATCGAGCGCGCCAAGGGTCTGCTGATGAGCAAGCACAACCTGTCCGAGCCCGAGTCGTTCCGCTGGTTGCAGCGGACCGCGATGGACCGCCGGACCACGATGAAGGCCGTGGCCCAGGCGGTCCTGGAGAACCTGGAGTGATCAGCCCGTCGGCTGATCGCGGATGACGCAGGTCAGGCGCGCCGTGCAGGTGCGCCTGCCCTGCGCGTCGTGGATCACGATCTCGTAGGTCGCGGTGCTCCGGCCCCGGTGCAGCGGGACCGCGGTGCCGGTGACGATCCCCTCCGTGGCGGAGCGGTGGTGGGTGCAGGACAGCTCCAGCCCCACCGCGATCCGGCCCTCGCCCGCGTGCAGCGCCGAGGCGATCGAGCCGACCGACTCCGCCAGCACCGCGTTGGCACCCCCGTGCAGCAGGCCGTAGGGCTGCTTGTTGCCCTCGACCGGCATCGTCGCGACCACACGTTCCGGTGACCATTCGACGTATTCGATGCCCATCCGGTGCTGCAACTGGTCCGGGTCCGGGTTGAGGACCTTGGCCATCGCACCGCTCGCGGGCTGCTCGTTCTCGGTCGCCGTCACGGTCCACCCCTCCTCGTGCCTCGCCGCACGCCTCGTCGGTGGGTCAGCCTAGACTCCCGCGACGTGATGGCTTCCGAAGACCGACGTCTGCTGCTGATCGACGGCCATTCCATGGCCTACCGAGCGTTCTACGCCCTGCCCAAGGAGAACTTCCAGACGGGCACGGGGCAGCACACCAACGCGGTCTACGGCTTCACCTCGATGCTGATCAACCTGCTCCGCGACGAGCGGCCCACCCACTTCGCGGTCGCCTTCGACGTCTCCCGCAAGACCTTCCGCAGCGAGCGGTTCAGCGAGTACAAGGCCAACCGCGGCGCCACGCCCGACGAGTTCAAGGGTCAGGTGAGCCTGATCCAGGACGTGCTCGCCGCGCTGTCGGTCCCGGTGCTGAGCAGGGACGGCTTCGAGGCCGACGACGTCATCGCCACGCTGACCACGCAGGCCACCGCGGAGGGCTTCTCGGTCGCCATCTGCACCGGCGACCGCGACGCGCTGCAGCTGGTGACCGACCGGGTGACCGTGCTCTACCCGACGAAGGGCGTCTCGGAGCTCACCCGCTTCACCCCGCAGGCGGTCGAGGACAAGTACGGCCTCTCGCCCGAGCAGTACCCGGACTTCGCGGCGCTGCGCGGGGACCCCTCGGACAACCTGCCGAAGATCCCGGGCGTGGGGGAGAAGACGGTCACCAAGTGGATCCAGCAGTTCGGCTCGCTGGCCGGGCTGATCGACCGCGCGGACGAGGTCAAGGGCAAGGCGGGCGAGGCGCTGCGGGCCAACCTGGCCTCGGTGCAGCTCAACCGCGAGCTCACCCAGCTGGAGCACGAGGTCCCGCTCGACACCACCCCGGACGACCTGGTGCTGGCGCAGTGGGACCGGGACGCGGTGCACCGGTTGTTCGACGACCTGGAGTTCCGGGTGCTGCGCGAGCGCCTGTTCGCGACCTTGTCCTCGGCCGAGCCGGAGGTGGAGGAGGGCTTCGAGGTCACCGGCGGCGCCCTCGGCACCGGTGAGCTCGCCGGGTGGCTCGACGAGCACGCCCGCGACGGGCGCCGGGTCGGGCTCGCCTTCAGCGGGAGCTGGACCACCGGGGCGGGTGACCTGAGCGCGATCGCGCTGGTCGACGCCGACGGCGCCGGAGCGTTCGTCGAGGTCACCGAGCTGAACCCGGACGACGAGAAGGCGCTGGGGGAGTGGCTGGCGGATCCGGCGCTGCCCAAGGCCGCGCACGACGTGAAGGGGCCGCTGCACGCGCTGCGCGGCCGGGGCTGGACGCTCGGCGGGCTCACCAGCGACACCGCGCTCGCCGCCTACCTGGTGCGGCCGGGCCAGCGCTCCTTCGACCTGCCCGACCTGGTGGTGCGCTACCTGCAGCGGGAGCTGCGCGCCGAGGAGGACGGCGGCGACGGGCAGCTGTCCCTGCTGGCGGACGAGGAGCAGGACAAGGCCGACGCGGCGAACGCGGAGCTGGTCCGGGCCCGCGCGGTCGGCGAGCTGGCCGCCGCGCTGGACACCGAGCTGGACCGCATCGACAGCCGCCGCCTGCTCACCGAGCTGGAGCTGCCGCTGCTCGCGGTGATCGACGAGCTGGAGGCCGCGGGCATCGCCGTCGACGCCGACCTGCTCGACGAGCTCGGCGCGCACTTCTCCGACCGGGTCAAGAACGCCGCGCAGGAGGCCTACGCGGTGATCGGCAAGGAGATCAACCTCGGCTCGCCGAAGCAGCTGCAGGTGGTGCTGTTCGACGAGCTCGGGATGCCCAAGACCAAGCGCACGAAGACCGGGTACACCACGGACGCCGACGCGCTGCAGGGCCTCTACGAGAAGACCCAGCACCCGTTCCTGCAGCACTTGCTGGAGCACCGGGACGCCACCCGGCTCCGGAGCACCGTCGAGGGGCTGGTGAAGGCCATCGCCGACGACGGGCGGATCCACACCACGCTGAACCAGACCATCGCGGCCACCGGCCGGTTGTCCTCGACCGACCCGAACCTGCAGAACATCCCGATCCGCACCGAGGAAGGCCGGCGGATCCGCGAGGTGTTCGTGGTCGGCTCCGGCTACTCGGAGCTGCTCACGGCCGACTACAGCCAGATCGAGATGCGGATCATGGCGCACCTCTCGGGGGACGAGGGGCTCATCGAGGCGTTCCGCTCCGGGGAGGACCTGCACAACTTCGTGGCCTCGCAGGCGTTCGGCGTGCCGATCGGCGAGGTCGGTCAGGAGCTGCGCCGTCGGGTCAAGGCGATGTCCTACGGCCTGGCCTACGGGCTGTCGGCGTTCGGGCTGGCCCAGCAGCTGCGGATCTCGGCCGAGGAGGCGAAGGCGCAGATGGACGCCTACTTCGCCCGCTTCGGCCGGGTGCGCGACTACCTGCACGAGGTGGTCTCGAAGGCGCGGGAGGACGGCTACACCTCGACGATCCTCGGTCGCCGCCGCTACCTCCCGGACCTGCTCAGCGACAACCGGCAGCGCCGGGAGATGGCCGAGCGGATGGCGCTCAACGCCCCCATCCAGGGCAGCGCGGCCGACATCATCAAGGTCGCGATGCTCGGGGTGCACGAGGCGCTGCGAGCCGCCGGGCTGCGCTCCCGGATGCTGCTGCAGGTGCACGACGAATTGATCATCGAGCTGGCCGGGGACGAGCGCGCCGAGGTGGAGCGGATCGTGCGCGAGCAGATGGGCGCCGCCTACCCGCTGGACGTCCCGCTGGAGGTCTCGGTCGGCGCGGGCCGTTCCTGGGATTCGGCCGCACACTAGAGCGCACGGCACGCACCGCCAGTTCCGGCACGTTCCGGAGACACCCTCTCCGAGCTGCGGAGATTGCGGCTCGATCACGAAATGATCATTCTGCGGCGGCGCGTCCGTCCCGGCCAGTGAGATGACCGGAACGTGAACAGGACGGGCCCCTGTTGGACCTTTCGGGTGATAGCCGGGATAGCCTGCCTACTTCGCGGAAACAGCGGATGCCGACAGCCGACGCGCGGTGCGCACGGCGGACCCGGGGCGGAGGCCCCGGAGGAGGAACATGATCAACATCGACAGAGTGGACCACTTGGTGCTCACCGTGGCCGATGTCGATCGGGCGGCTGAGTTCTACGAGCGCGTCCTGGGGATGCGGACGGTCACCTTCCCCGGTGACCGGCGGGCCGTCAGCTTCGGGCTGCAGACCATCAAGCTGCACGCCGCGAGCGAGCTGGTGGAGCCCACCGCCACGCATCCGGTGCCGGGCTCGGCGAACCTGTGCTTCGTCACCGAGCAGCCCATCAGCGAGGTGCAGGAGCACTTGCGAGCCCACGAGGTCCGCATCGAGGAGGGCCCGGTGGGACGCACCGGCACCTCCGGCCCGATCACCTCGCTCTACCTGCGCGATCCCGACGGCAACCTGATCGAGGTCGCCCGGTACGACGACGAGCTGCCCGCGACCAACGGGGAGTGACCGCGGGGAGGCGATCCCTCCGGCGCGGAACGCGATCGGGGCCGTCGAGCGGCGCGCTCGACGGCCCCGTGCGGTGTCAGCGGCCGATCACAGCGCCAGCTCCGGCTTGAGCCTGCCGGGCGTCCACACCCGCTGCCGCCAGGCGGCGATGCTGCTCAGCAGCAGCCCGGCGACCAGGTACGCCAGCAGCACCAGCGCCGAGGTGCCCGCCGCCTCCAGGCCCGGCCCGCCGTAGAGCAGGTGTCGCAGCGCGGTGACCACGTAGCTCAGCGGCAGCACCTGGTGCAGCGGGTGCAGCGGCGCGGGAATGGTCTGCCACGGGAAGGTGCCGCCCGCGGTGACCAGCTGCAGCACCAGCACGACCAGCGCGATGAACTTCCCGCGCGGTCCGAACGCCGCGTTGAGCGCGTGCACCACGGCGGTGAAGGCGAACGAGGTCAGCACCAGGAAACCGAGCGTCAGCCACGGGTGCGCGGGCTGGACGCCCACCCCGAGCACGACGACGAGGTGCAGCAGCACCGCCTGCGCGAAGCCCACGACCGCCGCGGGCAGCCAGCCCCCGAGCGCGATCTTCCACGGTGCCACCCCCGCGGCCAGCGCCCGCTGCGAGAGCGGCCGCACCAGCAGGAACAGCACGAACCCGCCGATCCACAGCGCCAGGCCCATGAAGAACGGGGCGAGCCCCGCGCCGTAGGTGTCCGCCTTCGCCTGCGCCCGGGTGTCCACGGCGACCGGATCGCCGATGGTGCGGGCGGTGTCCTCCCGGGTGGCGTCGTCGAGGTTCGGGATGTCCCGGGCGCCCTCGCCGAGCTCGCCCGCCAGCGTGTGCGAACCGTCGAGGAGCTCTCCCGACCCGGCTGCCAGCTGCCGCGACCCGGCGGCGAGCTGGTCGGCGCCCTCGGTCAGCCGCTCGGTGCCGGTGACGGCCTGCTGCTCGCCCTGGTGCAGCTGTCCGGCCCCGGATTCGAGCTGCCCCGCGCCGTCCGCGAGGGCACCCGCGCCGTCGTCCAGCTGCCCGATCGCGCCGGTCAGCGCCGGGGTGGAGTCGGCGAGCGCCCGGTTGCCGTCGGCCACCTGGCGGGCACCGTCCGCGAGCGCGTCGAGCTGCCCGAGCTGCGCCTGCACCTTGTCGTTGGTGTCGTTGATCGGCTGGTTCAGCTCGTCGAGCCGGCTCAGCACGCGCTGCACCGTCTCCTCGTCCGCCCCGGCCGCGCGCAGCTGCTCGGCGATCCGGGTCTTGGTCCGATCCAGGTCGTCGACGAAGCCCTGCGAGACGTCGCCGAGCTTGCCCGCGGTCTCGGCGAGCTCCTCGTTGCCCCGGGCGACCTGCTCGGCCCCGTCGGCCAGCTTCGCGGACTGCTCGGGCAGCGGTGCGGTGCGCTCCCGCAACTGCCCGAGCCCGCCGTGCAGCTCCTCGGCACCGGAGCTGAGCTGCCCGGCGCCCTCGGCCAAGGTGCCCGAACCGTCCAGCAGCCGGCGCTGCCCGTCGAGCAGCTGGTGCGCCCCCGAGGACAGCTGCGCGGTGCCCTGCTCGGCGGTGCCGAGGCCGTCGTGCAGCTGACCGGCCCCGTCGGCCAGCCGCCCGGCCCCGTCGGCGGCCTCCAGCGTCTTGTCGTGCACGGTGCCGAAGCCGAGCAGCAGCTGGTCGGCGGCCTCCGTGCCGGCGTCGGCGGCCACGGCCTCGCGGACCTCGCCCGCCACCTTGTCGGCGATCGTCGAGATGAGGTAGTTGTTCGCGTCGTTGGTGATCATCCGCAGCTGCGCCTGCCGCGGTTCGAACTCGCCCGGCGACATCAGCGCGGCGGAGAAGTCCCGCGGCACGACCAGCGCGAAGGTGTAGCGGCCGTCGGCGACGCCCCGCTCGGCCTCGGCGGCACCGGTGCGGTCCCAGTCGAAGGCGCCGGAACTCACCAGCTCGTCGTAGACCTGGTCCCCGGCCGCCAGCCTGCTGCCGTCCTCGCGGGTCGCGCCCGCGTCGTCCACGACCACGGCGGCGGGCACCGAGCCCAGCCGGTTGTAGGGATCCCAGTTGGCGTACAGGTACATCGCGCCGTACAGCAGCGGCACCAGGGTGATGGCGACCAGCGCGAGCCGCGGCAGCCTGCCTGAGGTGAGCCTGCGCAGCTCGGTGAGGGCGAGCCGGAACGTGGTCATCGGGCACCTCCTGCGGTGCTGTTGTCCGCGCCGAGCTCGGCGCGGGGGACGTCGAGCCGGTCGGCGGAGTGCGGGGAGCAGAGCACGAGCACCGCGCGCTCCCGGCGGCTCTCGCGCCGCGCGAGCTCGTACCAGACGTGCGGGTCGCCGCCGTGGCGGTCGGGGGTGTCGAGCACCAGCGCGGCGACCCGGCGGTCCGCGCATGCCAGGTCGACCAGCAGCCGCAGCCGTTCGGGAGCCGGCAGGTTCTCCACCCGGGTGGCGGCGTGCCCGTCCAGGTCGCGGGCGGCGAGCCAGGAGCGGACCGCGCGCCGGCCGGAACGGCGGCCCGCGAGGCTCAGGCCCTCGGCGACCGCGGCGGCCACCGGCACGCTCGGTTCGGGTTCGGTGATCTCGGGGGCGTCGACGAGCGACACCCGGTGCCGCAGCGCTCGCGCGTCCTCGGCGCCGTCGACCAGCACCCGGCCTCGGCTCGGCTTGAGCCTGCCGGACAGGGCGAGCGCGAGCGCCGTGTGCCCGGTTCCGGGATCGCCCGCCACGACCAGCAGCTCGCCGCCGCTCACCGCCAGCGAGGTGGGCCGGAGCAAGGTGCTGTGCGCCCCGGTGACCTCGACCTGCTCAGCGCGGATCTCCACGCGCGTCCTCTCGATTCGGCGTGGGGGTCAGCGCAGCGCCGTTGCCGGGCGCACCTCCCACGTGGTCCACAGCGGCCGGTAGCCCTGGCGGGGCCAGAACACCGACGACAGCGGGTTGGGCGGGTTGTAGTAGAGGTAGCTGCCGACGACTCCGGCGCGGGCGAACTCCGCGTGCGCCTCGGCCATCAGCCGCTGCCCCACGCCGCCACCGCGGGCCCGCTCGTGCACCGACACGCAGTTCACGTAGGCCCACCGCCCGGATCGGAGCCGGTGGCCGCCGGCGTGGCGGTCGGGGTCGATCCATCCGCATTCGGCGAGCGCGACCGGTGCTCCGTCCTGCTCGGCCAGCCACACCGGATCCCCCTCGGGGACGTCGCTGGTGGCGAGCCGGAGGCGGGCCGCCGCTCGGGTGAGCTGGGCCGTTCCCGGACGGGGCACCGACGCGCCGACCAGGGCGGCGTAGGCGTGCTCGGCGAGGGCGAGCTCGACGACGGCGTCCAGGTCGGCCGGACCGGCGCGGCGCACCTTTACGGTACCAGATAGTTTCGTATTAGGCGCGGGGGTGGGGTCCGTGGGGCGGATGGCCAGGCAGGACAGCGGGACGAATCCGTGGTCGAGCAGCGCCCTGGTCGCCTCCGCGTCCCGGCTCGGCCAGGTCAGCACGCAGGAGGAGTCCTCGTCCGGGGCATCGCGCTCGGCCAGCCAGCGCCGCCACTCCCGCAGCAGCGCGTCCAAGCCCTCCCGGGGCCGATCGCCGAGCAGCGGGAACAGCTCGTAGGTGTCGCTCGCCTGCCACAGCGACTGCGCCGAACCCGGTGGGTTCCTGGCGTGCGCGACGAGCCCGGCCACCGCCGCCCCGCCCTCCGGGTGAGCCAGCAGCGGATCGCCGCTGGGCAGCAGGTAGCGGTCCGGCAACCACGGATCCAGCGCGGCGAAGCGCGCGCACTGCCGGTCCACCAGGTCCTGCGCGTCGCCCACGATCGCCCCACTCCTCCGCCGGCCGGTCGCCGGGATCATCTCGCGGGAACGGGCACCGCCGCAGTCATTCCGGAACGCAGCAGAAGATCGATGTCCCGGGGAACAGCCTGCCGCGCAGCCGGCTCCACTGCCCCCAGGTGTGGTCGGCGCCCTCCGGCCACTCCGGCTCGATCAGGTCGACCAGCCGGAACCCGGCGGCGGTGAGCTCGCGGACGTGGTCGCCCAGCGTCCGGTGGTGTTCGACGTAGGTGGCCCGTCCGTCCTCGTCGATCTCCACGTACGGCGTCCGGTCGAAGTACGACTGCGCCACCGTGAGCCCGGCGGGCCCCGGGTCGTCCGGGAACATCCACCGCATCGGGTGAGTCACCGCGAAGACCCAGCGCCCGCCCGGGCGCAGCACCCGCGCGACCTCGCGGAAGACCGCGCCCGCGTCGGCCACGAACGGCACACCGCCGAAGGCCGAGCAGGCCAGGTCGAAGCTGTCCGCCGCGAACGGCAGGGCGTCGGCGCTCGCCTGCACCAGCGGCACCTCGATCCCGCTGGCGGCCGCGCCGCGGGCGGCGTGGCGCAGCATTCCGGCGGAGATGTCCAGCGCCACCGGGTGCGCGCCCTGCGCGGCCAGCCAGCGCGAGCAGGACGCCGAGCCGGCGCCGACCTCCAGCACCCTCCTGCCCGCGACCTCGCCGAGCAGCCGGGCGTCGGCCTCGCGGACCCGCTCGGGGCACCAGACGAAGTCGCTGACGCCGAGGAACTCGCCGTGCTCGGCCTGGTAGTCGTCGGCGTCGGCGTCCCACCAGAGCCTGCTGGCGCGGCGCGACTCGGCCGGCCCGGCGGTGCGCTTGCTCACACCGGCGGTGCCGAGGGCGTGCTCGGCGGAGGCGTGCTGGGAACCGCTGTCCCGGGGTGCTTCGGTCGCTCGGTCGGGTGAAATCTCGGTGGTTCCCGAGTCGTCGTGCGGCATCAGTCGTCCTGTGGTTCGGTGTGGCGCCGGAAAGTGGTTTGCCCCGCGATCGCGCGAGCGCGTACGATACCGCCCGCGCCGAGGGTCTTCACGTGTCCGTGCAAGCTGGCTGGGGAACGACGCCCGGGACCGGTTCCGCCGGTCGGTGTTTCGCCGACCGCCGCTGCCGGAGCCGAGCTTCCCGACCGGTTGCCGCTCCTCGATCGGGAATGACGACGGGAAGTCCAGCGTTCGACATGCGGTGCGCCCCCGCCGGATCGATCAGATGCGGGAGGGCCGCGCCGACGGGCCGCCGACGGGAGACCGCCGGGCCGGCACCGGGGTCGGACACCGCTGGACGAAACCGCTTCGCCGGTTCCGCTCGCAGAGGTGTCGGTCCCGGGAGCTAAGATCCGAGGCGCAACCCCCAGCGGGTCGTGCGCGGATGCGTGCTGGAGCTTCAGCCAGCCGGATCAGCGCCGGTCGAGGCGGGGGAGAACCGCAGGCAACCGACAAACCTATCCGTACCGGAGCAACCCACCTGATGTCCACCGACACCACCACCGTTCCGACCACCGCCACCAAGCCGCAGGTCGCGGTCAACGACGTCGGAACGGAGGAGGACTTCCTCGCCGCCGTCGACCTCACCATCAAGTACTTCAACGACGGCGACATCGTTGAGGGCACCATCGTCAAGGTCGATCGCGACGAGGTGCTGCTTGACATCGGTTACAAGACCGAGGGCGTCATCCCGTCCCGGGAGCTGTCCATCAAGCACGATGTCGACCCGGCCGAGGTCGTCACCGTCGGCGACTTCGTCGAGGCCCTCGTCCTCCAGAAGGAGGACAAGGAAGGCCGGCTGATCCTGTCCAAGAAGCGCGCCCAGTACGAGCGCGCCTGGGGCACGATCGAGGAGCTCAAGGACAAGGACGAGCCCGTCAAGGGCACCGTCATCGAGGTCGTCAAGGGCGGCCTCATCCTCGACATCGGCCTGCGGGGCTTCCTGCCCGCGTCGCTGGTCGAGATGCGACGCGTCCGCGACCTGCAGCCCTACGTCGGCCGCGAGCTCGAAGCGAAGATCATCGAGCTGGACAAGAACCGCAACAACGTGGTCCTGTCCCGCCGCGCCTGGCTGGAGCAGACCCAGTCCGAGGTCCGCAGCGAGTTCCTCAACCAGCTGCAGAACGGCCAGGTCCGCAAGGGCGTCGTCTCCTCGATCGTCAACTTCGGTGCGTTCGTGGACCTCGGCGGTGTCGACGGTCTGGTGCACGTCTCCGAGCTGTCCTGGAAGCACATCGACCACCCGAGCGAGGTCGTCGAGGTCGGCCAGGAGGTCACGGTCGAGGTCCTCAACGTCGAGATGGACCGCGAGCGCGTCTCGCTGTCGCTGAAGGCGACGCAGGAAGACCCGTGGCGCCAGTTCGCCCGCACCCACGCGATCGGTCAGATCGTGCCGGGCAAGGTCACCAAGCTGGTTCCGTTCGGCGCGTTCGTCCGCGTGGACGAGGGCATCGAGGGCCTGGTGCACATCTCCGAGCTGGCCGAGCGCCACGTGGAGATCCCGGAGCAGGTCGTCCAGGTCGGCGACGACGTGATGATCAAGGTCATCGACATCGACCTGGAGCGCCGCCGGATCTCGCTCTCGCTGAAGCAGGCCAACGAGGGCTTCACCCCGGACTCCGAGTTCGACCCCACGCAGTACGGGATGGCCGCCGAGTACGACAACAACGGCGACTACATCTACCCCGAGGGCTTCGACCCGGAGACCCAGGAGTGGCAGGAGGGTTACGACACCCAGCGCGAGGAGTGGGAGCGCCAGTACGCCGACGCGCTGTCCCGCTACGAGCAGCACATGAAGCAGGTCGCGAAGGCCGCCGAGGCCGACGCCGAGGCCGCTGCCGCGGGTGCCGCCGGTGGCGGTTCCGAGAGCCAGGGCGGCGGGGGCAACTACTCCTCCTCCGGTTCCTCGGAGCAGCAGGAGGACGCCGGCTCGCTGGCCAGCGACGCGCAGCTCGCCGCGCTGCGGGAGAAGCTCTCCGGCGGAGCGTGAGCCCCGCGCTCCCGGGCTGAGCCCGGGAACGGATAGTGCGCACGGCCCCGCACCTGTTCGCAGGTGCGGGGCCGTCGTGCGTCCGGTGGGTGGCAGGATGGCCCGCATGTTGCGCGTGGGGCTCAGCGGCGGGATCGGATCGGGCAAGTCGACGGTGGCGGCGCGGCTCGTCGAGCTGGGGGCGGTGCTGATCGACGCGGACCGCCTGGCCCGCGAGGTCGTCGAGCCGGGCAGCCCGGCCCTGGCCGAGCTGGTCGAGCGGTTCGGGCCCCGGATCCGCACCCCCGAGGGCGCGTTGGACCGCCCAGCGCTGGCCCAGCTCGTCTTCGGCGACGAGCAGGCCCGCGCCGACCTCAACGCCATCACCCACCCCAGGATCGGTGAACTCACCCTGGAGCGGATGGCGCAGGCCCCCGCGGACGCGATCGTGGTGCACGACGTCCCGCTGCTGGTGGAGAACGGGTACGCCGCGAACTACCACCTCGTGCTCATCGTCGACGCTCCGGAGCACGAGCGGGTGCGGCGACTGGAGGGCCGCGGGCTGGACGCCGCGGACGCCCGCGCCCGGATCCGAGCCCAAGCCACCGACGAGCAGCGTCGCGAGGCGGCGGACGTGTGGCTGGACAACACCGGCCCGGTCGAGGAGCTGCTGGCCGAGGTCGACCGGCTGTGGTCCGAGCGGCTGGTGCCCTTCGAGCGCGGCGTGCGCGAGCTCCGGCCCGCGCCGCGGCGGCCACCGCTGGTGGTCGAGCCGGATCCGGAATGGCCGCGCACCGCGCGCCGGCTGGGGGCCCGGGTGCTGCGCGCGGCGGGCGAGGCGGGCATGCGGATCGACCACATCGGCTCCACCTCGGTGCCCGGATTCCCCGCGAAGGACGTCATCGACCTCCAGCTGTCGGTGCGGTCGATGGCCGAGGCGGACGGGATCGCGGACGCGCTGGCCGAGGCGGGTTTCCCGCCGGACAGCGGCTGCCGGGGGGACAACCCGCACCCGGTTGACCCGGACCCCGGGCACTGGGTGAAGCGCTACCACAGCTCGGCGGATCCGGGACGCCCGGTGAACCTGCACCTGCGGGTCCCGGGCGGTCCCGGCTGGCGGACGGCGCTGCTGCTGCGGGACTGGCTGCGGGCGGAGCCGGAGGCGCGGGCCGATTACCTCGCGGTGAAGCGGGAGCTCTCCGGGCGCTTCGCCGCCGACGAGGGCGTCGCGCGCTACGCCGAGGCCAAGGAGCCCTGGTTCGCGGCGGCCCTGCCTCGCGCGCGGGCGTGGGCGGAGCGCACGGGCTGGACGCCTCCGGAGCTGTGAGCGGGGCGGGCGGGGCCGCTCGCGCTCACCAGAGGTCGAAGATGCCCCGGTAGGCGAGCCACTGGTTGATGTCGCGGTGCTGGGTGATCTCCTCGAGCGTGCGGTGCGCGGTGCGCAGCGCGTAGTCGGCCTCGCTGAGCCGGATCATCCCGGCCGAGATCGCGGTGGCGAACTCCTCGGCCTGCACGATCCGCGCCGCGCCCTGGTCCGGGATCTGCAGACCCAGCAGCAGGTCGGTGGTGACCCAGGACCGGGCGCCGCGCTCGATGCGGACCACCGTGAGCCTGCTCGGTTCCCGCCGGGAGTGCCGGCGGCGCGAGCGCCGCCGGGTCAGCCGCAGTCCGAGCTCCGGCATCAGCCAGGTGACCTCGCCGTCGTGCGCGGGGTCCTCCGGGGTGGCGCGTTCGATGGACAGTCCCCAGCGCTCCACCTGGCAGCGGTCCAGCGGCACGACCGCGCCGGAGTGCGACCGCTGTCCGGCGAGCAGGTCGATGGTGTCCACCAGCTGAGGAGTGCCTACGGTGCCCACGGCCTCAGACAGTAGCGCCGATGTCGAGCCGCGGAGATCGTCAATACCGTTCTTTAACATAACTTTCCCGCGCTGGTGGGGTATCGATTCGAGTCCCGGCGGGATCATCACCGATTCGGCGGTACTGCCGAAGATCGAATTGCGGGATCGCGTTCCGATCGCGCGCTCCAGGACAGCTCGACGCCGCGCGAGCGCAGCCACTCGTCCATCCGGTAATCGTGCCGCGCCAGCCCCTCGACGACTCCGCAGGCGGTCCGCATGGCCAGTTCCGAGGTGGCCTCGTCGAGCAGTTCCGCTCGCACCGCCCGCACGAACTCGTCGACGTCCAGCAGCCGCGCGTCGCGGCCTTCGGTGACGAGCACGTCCAGGTAGAGGTCGGTCGTGCGCCACCGCTCGGATCCCGGCTCGACCCGGGCGACGTCGACGTAGTGGTCCCCGTCGCAGGTGTGGCCCGGGTGGTACTCCCACCGGGTGATCCGGAGATCGAGTTCCGGGAGCAGCCAGGATTCGAGAGCGCTGAGCTTCGGATGACCCGGCATGGCGCGCCGGAGGTAGAGGCCGAACGGTTCCCGCCGGAATTCGGCGACTTCCCGCACGACGCCCTTCGGATCGGTGTTGGTGCCCGCGCCCAGGTCGAAGATCTCCGACTTGGGCGGGTGCACGGGCAGGCCGAGGCTCGCGGCGATCTCGCGTTGCGTGGTCACGGCGCCACTGTAGGTCGGATCGGGCCCCGCGCGGCAGGGGTCGGGCGCCGGTGCCGTCCGGTTGTCGGGGGGAGCTCGTACCCTGGGGACCGTGGCGTTCGCGACTGAGTACCCGACCCCGGCCGACAGCACCTTCCGGCCGGTCAGCGACATCCCGCGCACCGGCAACCGGTTCCGGATGGTCAGCGACTACGACCCCTCCGGGGACCAGCCGGCGGCGATCGAGGAGCTGGAGCGGCGGATCCGGGACAACGAGGCCAACGTGGTGCTGCTGGGCGCCACCGGGACCGGCAAGTCGGCGACGACGGCGTGGCTCATCGAGCGGTTGCAGCGGCCGACGCTGGTGCTGGAGCCGAACAAGACGCTGGCCGCGCAGATGGCCAACGAGATGCGGGAGTTCTTCCCGGACAACGCGGTCGAGTACTTCGTCAGCTACTACGACTACTACCAGCCGGAGGCCTACGTCCCACAGACCGACACCTACATCGAGAAGGACTCCTCGATCAACGAGGACGTGGAGCGGCTGCGGCACTCGGCGACCTCGAACCTGCTGAGCAGGCGGGACTGCGTGGTGGTGTCCTCGGTGTCGTGCATCTACGGCCTGGGCACGCCGCAGTCGTACCTGGACCGCTCGATCCGGCTGGAGGTCGGCGGGGAGGTCGATCGGGACCTGCTGCTGCGCGCGCTGGTGGACGTGCAGTACACCCGCAACGACATCGCCTTCGCCCGCGGCACCTTCCGGGTACGCGGGGACACCGTCGAGGTCATCCCCGCCTACGAGGAGCTCGCGGTGCGCGTCGAGCTGTTCGGCGACGAGATCGAGCGGCTGCACTACCTGCACCCGCTGACCGGTGAGATCGTCCGCGAGGTGGAGGAGGTGCGGATCTTCCCCGCCACCCACTACGTCGCGGGCCCGGAGCGGATGGAGAAGGCCATCCGGGGCATCGAGGCGGAGCTGGAGGAGCGCCTGAGCGCGCTGGAAGCGCAGAACAAGCTGCTGGAGGCCCAGCGGCTGCGGATGCGCACCCAGTACGACGTCGAGATGATGCGCCAGGTCGGTTTCTGCTCCGGCATCGAGAACTACTCGCGGCACATCGACGATCGCGCGGCCGGGACGGCGCCCGCGACGCTGCTGGACTACTTCCCCGACGACTTCCTGCTCGTGATCGACGAATCGCACCAGACCGTTCCGCAGGTCGGCGGCATGTACGAGGGCGACATGTCCCGCAAGCGCACCCTCGTCGAGCACGGCTTCCGGCTGCCCAGCGCGATGGACAACCGGCCGCTGACCTGGGAGGAGTTCGCCGACCGGATCGGGCAGACGGTGTACCTGTCGGCCACGCCAGGCCCGTACGAGATGGGGCAGGCGGGCGGCGAGTTCGTCGAGCAGGTGATCCGCCCGACCGGGCTGATCGACCCGGAGGTCGTGGTCAAGCCGACCGAGGGCCAGATCGACGACCTGGTCGGCGAGATCCGCGAGCGCGCCGAGCGGGACGAGCGGGTGCTGGTGACCACGCTGACCAAGAAGATGGCCGAGGACCTCACCGATTACTTCCTGGAGCTCGGGGTGCGGGTGCGCTACCTGCACTCCGAGGTGGACACCCTGCGCCGGGTGGAGCTGCTGCGGCAGTTGCGGCTCGGGGAGTTCGACGTGCTGGTGGGCATCAACCTGCTGCGGGAGGGCCTGGACCTGCCGGAGGTCTCCCTGGTGTCGATCCTCGACGCCGACAAGGAGGGCTTCCTGCGCTCCGGCACCAGCCTGGTGCAGACGATCGGCCGCGCGGCGCGCAACGTCTCCGGCCAGGTGCACATGTACGCCGACAAGATCACCGACTCGATGCAGCACGCCATCGACGAGACCAACCGGCGTCGCGCCAAGCAGATCGCCTACAACACCGAGCGCGGCATCGATCCGCAGCCGTTGCGCAAGAAGATCGCCGACATCCTGGACCGGGTCTACGAGGAGTCCGAGGACACCGAGGAGTCCGTGTCGGTCGGCGGGTCGGGACGCAACGCCTCGCGCGGGAAGAAGCCCAGCGGGGAGGCCGTGGCCTCCTCCGGGGTGCTGGAGGGCCGGGACACCGGTTCGATGCCGCGCGCGGAGCTCGCGGACCTGGTGCAGCAGCTCAACGACCAGATGATGAACGCGGCGCGGGAGCTCCAGTTCGAGCTGGCGGCCCGGCTGCGCGACGAGATCCACGACCTGAAGAAGGAGCTGCGCGGCATGGACGCCGCGGGCATCAAGTAACCGGGGCGTACTCGCGCGGCGCGGTCGGGGCGTCAGTCCGGGCGTCGGGAGATGCGGTCGAAGCAGCTCCTCGTCGGCTTCGCCGATCGGGTCGGGGCCCTGCACCGGGACGGCGTCGGCGGCGGTCGGGTGCGCGGGGCGTCGACGGGCTGCCGCCGGGGCATCGATTTCTCCGGGCGGGGGCGACCTCCGGTCGGGTGCGCCGAGGAGGAAGGGGCGCGCGCCGGTGCTCGTCTCCGGTGGAGACCACCGGGGTGCGGTCGATCCGATCGCCTATTCGGGGGCGCGGCAGTCGGGGACGCGCCCCCGATCGGTGAGGTGCGCCTCGGGGTGCGTCGCATTCGAGGTGGCTGGTGCCCGGAGTTTCGCGAGTGATCCGCCTCCGGGTGCGGTTTTCGCTCAGGTGCAGGAATTTGATCAGGAAACGACCCGCGCGCGATTTGCTGGAATATGCCCGATGGATCTATGCGGGATCCGGGATCGTCGTTGATCCTCGTGGGCCTCGGTGCGCGCTGCGCTGCACCGGAGATGTCCCACGCGAATGCGGCGGTATCGTGGTTCTCCTCCGGCGGGGCTCGCCGGGGTGGTCGCCCGATCGGTGGCGCCGTTTCGGCGGTATCTTTTCCCGGTGTCGGCATTCGCCGGGGGAGTCGGCATTGACCGGGGCGCCGGGGAATTCGTACTCTCCTGTTTCTCCTTCGACTCGGACTGGTGCGCGGGATGCCTCGGCGGGGTCGCTCATCGCGGAGCGGGGATGTCATCATGCGGGACGACGGAGCGGTTTCGTCCGATCGGGACCGGGAATTGCGCTTGGTCCGGGAATTCATGCTGCGCCCGGAGCGGGACGGGTTCCCGGTGAACGGGCCCGTTGCCGTGCTCGTCTTCTGCGGGGCTCGCGGCGTCGGGAAGACGGCGCTGCTCGACGCGCTCGCGACCGAGCTGGTTCGGACGGTGCCGCACGCGCGGCTGGACTGCGGTCGGTTCCGCGACCGGCCGGTGCCGCAGGCGCTCGCGGCGCTGGCGTACCAGCTCGCCGCGCCCTGTCCCGGATACGGGTCCCTGCGCTTGCACCGCTCCCTCACCGCGCAGCTCGCGCTCGGGCCGGTTCCGGCCCGGCACCGGAGCTCGGCGCGCGCGCATGTCGCGGAGCAGCTCGACCAGTACCCGAAGATCACCGATCCGCGGCAGTTCCTCGCGGCGATCGCCGACGACCTCGTCGCCGCACCCGGACCCGCGCCGGGCTCCGCGCTGTCCGATCCGCACCTGCCCGAGCTGCTGACGGGCGGGGTGGACGCGCTGCGGCGCGCCCGGCGGAACCGGGGCGACGGCCGGGCGTGGTTCGGCCACCAGGACCGCGAGCTCGGCCGCGATCCGGTCGAGGTGCTCGCGGAGCTCAACCGCACCTCCCGGCTCGGCGGGAGCGCCGCCCGAGAGGTGGGCGAAGTGCTGTGGGCGGCGCTGCTGGCCGACCTGCGCGACGGCTTCCGCCCCGGCCGGCCCGCTGGCCAGCGGGCCCTGAACTGCGCGGTGCTGCTCGACGACGCGGACCTCGCGACCGGTCTCGCGACGAGCCTGGACGCCGCGCTCGGCGTCGTCGAGCCCGCCCCGCTGACCGTGGTCGCCACCACCGGCACGTGCGGCTCGGAGCCGGTCCCGATCGACCGGGCCAGCTACGCCGACCACGTCGAGCGCGCGAACCGCCGCCACGCACCCGGGACTTACCTCGTCCGGTTGGGGGAGCCCGGCGGCTAGCCGATGGTCGACCTGGCGGGCGGAGGGCGTTTCACCGGCCCGGGCACGCGGCGGTCCGGCCCGGGGCCGGGCCAGGCCGGGCTCAGGTGAAGGCGCTGAGACCGGTGATGGACTTGCCGACGATGAGGGTGTTCATCTCCCGGCTGCCCTCGAAGGAGTACACGGCCTCGGCATCGGCGAAGAACTTCGCGATCTCGTAGTCGAGCACGATCCCGTTGCCGCCGAACAGCTCCCGGGCCCAGGCGACCACCTCGCGCATCCGGGTGGTGGTGAACGCCTTGGCCAGCGCTGCCTGCTCGGCACCCGCGGTGCCCTGCTCGGTGAGCTGGTTGAGCCGCACCACCATCCCGAACATGGCGGTGACGTTGCCGAGCATCTTCACCAGCAGGTCCTGGATCAGCTGGAACCCGCCGATGGGCCTGCCGAACTGCTCGCGGCTCACCGCGTACTCGCGGGCCAGCTCGTAGGCGCGCACCGCCACGCCCAGCGCCTGCCACGCCACTCCGCCGCGGGTGCGGGCGAGGACCTTCGCGGTGTCGCGGAAGCTGTTGATCCGCTGCAACCGGTCGGATTCCGGCACGCGCACGCCGTCGAGGACGATGTCGGCGTTCTGCACGCTGCGCAGCGCGATCTTGCCCTCGATCTTGGTGGCGGTGAACCCGGGCGCGTCGCCACCGACGACGAAGCCCTTCACCTGGTCGTCGGCCTCGTCCCGCGCCCACACGACCACGAGGTCGGCGAAGGTGCCGTTGCCGATCCAGCGCTTGGCGCCGTCGAGCACCCACTCGTCGCCCTCGCGGCGCGCGGTGGTGCGCATCCCGCCCGCGACGTCGGAGCCGCCGTCGGGCTCGGTGAGCGCGAACGCGCCGATCCGCTCCATGGCGGCCATCCCGGGCAGCCAGCGGTCCCGCTGCTCCTGGTCGCCGCCGCCGTGGATGCTGCCCATCGCGAGTCCGGTGTGCACGCCGGAGAAGACGGCCAGCGACGGGTCGACGCGGTTGAGCTCCAGGCTGAGGAACCCGGGGAACAGGGCGCTGCGCGGCACGCCGTCGCCGTGCTCGGGGTACTGGTAGCCGGCCAGCCCCAGCTGCGCGAACTTCTCGATCGCTTCGAAGGGGAACTCGGCGCGGTCCCAGGCCGCGTTCGCCAGCGGGGCGATCTCGCGCCGGAGGTAGTCCCGGATCGAGGCCAGCTCCGCGCGCTCGGAGTCGCTGAGCAGCTCGGCGAAGCCGAAGAAGTCCGGGTCGGTGTTGATCTTCCTGGGCATGGTGCCCTCGCTTCCGCGCGTCGTGGTGGGGTGCGTCCTGCTCCGCGTGCGGTGCGGAGCCGATCGCGTCGTGCTCGCGGTCCCGGGCCGGCGCGCGTTCGGCGGGGACCGCGGGCGCGAACGCCGGGGCGGTGGGGCCGCGCGGGATCTGGTCGGGCTCCGGCGGTGTCCTCCGAGGGGCGTCGTCGCGCGGCCGGGGACGTCGATCTCCGCTGTCCGTCGGGGCTCAGCCGTGCGGGGCGGCTCGGCGTTCGTCGAGCTCGCGCAGCACTTCGTCGGTGTGCTGGCCCGGCAGCGGCGCGTGTCCGCGGACCGAGGCCGGGGTGGCGGAGAACCGCATCGGCGTCCCCACCACCCGGTAGCTGCCCTCGGTCGGGTGCTCGGCGACGTCGAGCAGGTGCCCCTCGCGGACGTAGGGGTCCTCGGCGGCCCGGTCGAGTTCCAGCACCGGGCCGACCGGGATGCTGTGCTTGGCGCACACGTCGGTCCACTCGGCGGTGGTGAGGTTCGGGGTGACCGACTCGATCAGCTCGGCCAGCGCCTCGCCGTCGGCGCGCGCGTCCAGCACGTCCCCGTTGACTCGGGGGTCCGCCGCGAGGTCGGGTCGGCCGGCCGCGTGGAACAGGTCCCGGCAGTTCTCCGGGGTGTAGGGAATGATCATGACGTGGCCGTCCCGGGTGGGCCGGGCGCGGTGGCCCCTGTTGAGCGAGGGCGCGAAGCCGGTCGGGCCCATCGGCGGCTCGAAGATCGCCCCCTGCAGGTGCTCGACGAGGTTGAACGCCAGCAGCGTGTCGGCCATCGGGACCTCCACCAGCTGCCCGCGCCCGGTCGCCCGCTGGTGGTGCAAGGCGGCCAGCGCGGTGTAGGCGATGGTCAGCGCCGCCACCTTGTCGGCGATGATGCTGGGCAGCACCACCGGCGCCCCGATGTCCCCGGCGCGGGAGGCCAGGTCCAGCAGTCCCGATGCCGCCTGCACCGTCTCGTCGTAGGCGGCGAGGTCGGCGCGGTCGGAGTCCGGGCGGAAGCCCTGCGCGTGCGCGTAGACCAGGTGCGGGAAGCGCTCGGCGAGGCTCTGGTGGTCCAGCCCGAGCCTGCGCAGCGCGCCGATGCGCATGTTGGTGATGAGCACGTCGGCGCCGCCGATGAGTTCCAGCGCGCGCCGGTGGCCGGTCTCGTCCTTGAGGTCGAGCGCCACGCTGCGCTTGTTGCGGTTCACGTTCAGGTTGAGCGGGGTCATGCCCGGGGACCGGTGCAGCGCGCCGTTGCGGGCGCTGTCCTTCGGCGACTCGATCTTGATCACGTCGGCGCCGAGGTCGCCGAGGATCTGGGCCGCGTAGGGGCCCATCACCACGGTGGCCATGTCGATCACCCGGACTCCCGCCAGCGGGCCGGTGCGGCCGGTGTCCTCGGCGGCGTCCGCGGGGGCTGTCATGGCTGCGGAGTTCCTCCTCACCCGGGGTCATTAGCGTTACTAACGACGTTACGAGCGGGGTTCCGCCAGTGGCAACCGATCGGCGCGCCCGATCGGAGCACACCGGCGCGACCGCGGCGGTCATGCCGCGCGCGCCCGGTCAGGACAGGATCCGCAGCGCTTCCGCGACCAGGTCGGCGAGATCACCGCCGGGGCTCGCGCGATCGGCCCGCCAGATCAGCCCGGTGGCCAGCACCGGGTCGAAGTCCGAGAACGGCAGCACCACCACCCGGTCGTGCTCCTCCGGGCGACCCATCCGGTTGCGCGGATCCAGCATCGAGATCGCGAACGCGCCGCCGTTGGCCACGTACTCCCCGGTGCCCGAGTAGTCCCGGGTGTGCAGCGTCGCGCGCCGGTGCACTCCCGCGGCGGCCAGCCGCTCCTCCAGCTGGTCGAAGCAGGCCGGTGCCAGGCCCGCACCGGGCCGCGCGTAGACGTGGCCGGTCAGCTCGGCCAGCGAGACGGACTCCCGGCCCGCGAACTCGGACGCGGGCAGCACCGCGCCCAGCGGCTCGCGCAGCACCTCGCGGCACTCCACGCCCTCGGCGTGCGCGGGCAGGTGCACCAGGGCGAGTTCCAGCTCCCGGCGCCGGACCTGGTCGAGCAGGTCCAGGCTGCCGCCCGGCCAGCGCCGCACCTCGCAACCGGCGGACCGCTCGAACTCGCGCAACCGCTCCCGCAACGACGGGTGCAGGCCCGGCGGCACCCCCGCGTGCGCGGTCCGCCGCGGTCGGCCGAGCCGCTGCCGGAGGCCGCCGGGCAGCGCGTCGAAGCGGGTCAGCACGTCGGTGGCCAGCGGCAGCAGCGCGCTGCCGGCGGCGGTGAGGCGCACGTGGTGCGAGTCGCGCTCGAACAGCACCTCGCCGAGCTCGTGCTCCAGGTCCCGGACCCGCCTGCTCAGCGGCGAGACCGCCATGTGCAGTTGCCGCGCGGCCTTCGAGAAGCTCAGGTTCTCGGCCACGGCGGCGAAGTACCGCAGGTGGAACACCTCCATGCCCGGCAGCCTAGCCCCGGGCGGCGCGCGGCTCCGGCCGCGCGATCAGCTGGTGATGTCCTTGCGCTGGAAGCTCCAATGCGCGAGCAGGACGAAGATCGCCGCGTAGACCAGGGCCGAGCAGGCGCCGTGCGCCATGCCCGTCCAGTCGACCTCCTCGGCCAGCAGATCGGACCAGGCGTAGGCGTAGTGCGTGGGCAGGAAGGACCGCAGCCCGCCGAGCGCCGAGATCTGGTCCAGGATCTGCGAGACGATCGAGACCAGCACCGCGCCCCCGACCGCGCCCAGCGGCGTGTCCGTGCTGACGCTCAGCCACAGCGAGAGCCCGGCCAGCCAGCTCAGCTGCACCGCGATGTAGGCCACCGCCAGCGCCAGGTTCAGCAGGCCCAGCGGGAAACCCAGCACGCTCCCGCTCGGCGTCACCAGATCCCCGGAGCCGTACCAGAACAACCCCGCCGCGAGCGCCACCGCGGGTAGCAGCACCACGCCGGAGAGCGAGAGCAGCGCGGCCACCACGGCCTTCTGCCGCAGCAGCCTGCCGCGCGGCACCGGGGCCGCCAGCAGGTAGCGCAGGCTCGACCAGGACGCCTCGCTGGCCACCGTGTCGCCGAAGAACAGCGCCACCACCACGACCAGCAGGAACCCGGCCGAGGAGTTGATCGCGAACACGGCGAAGTTCAGCCCACCGGAGGTCGCCAGGCCGGCCAGGTCAGCGGTCTGCCGGGTCGGCTGGGAACCGTCGTCACCGATCTCGAACGCGGCGAGCAGCAGCAGCGGCAGCAGCAGGAGGAACGCGAGCGCCAGCCGGGTCCGCTTGCGCCCGATCTGGCGGGCCAGCTCCACGCGCACCGGCAGGGTCCGCTGCGCGAGGTAGCCCTGCACGCTGCCGTCGGGCTGGGTGGGGTCCTGCGCGCTGACCGGCAGCGCCGCCGTCTCCGGGCTCGGCTCGGCCACCGCGGTCTCCACCACGCCGGAGCGCCCGGAGGCGGTGTCGGTGAAGCGGGCCGGACGCGGCTCCCGGGCCGCCGGGACCGGGACCTCCACCGGTTCGCGGACCTCGTCCCCCGAGGGCGGTTCCCAGGTGGGGGAGGCCCAGGCGGGTTCGGGCTCGACGAGGGGTTCCGGCGCCGCGGGCGCGGGCCCCCGGGCGGGGGCGGCCCCCGAGCCGGGCCCGGGCTCCGCGCCCGGTTCGGGGTCGTCGGGCAGCAGCGCGTCCGACCCCCACAGCGGGCCGGAGCGCCCGCCGAGGTCCGGATCGAGCACACCGCCGGACTCCAGGGCGCGGGCGATCGCCGCGCGGTGCCGCTCCGACTCCGTCGACAGCGGTTCGGTGTCCCGCCCCGCCCGGTCCGCGGAGGCGTCCGCCGACCACGGGTCGGTGGAAGGATCGGACCGTTCCGACATCAGCGCTGCTCCTCTCCGACCAGGTTCAGGAAGGCGTCCTCCAGTCTGCGACGCGGCCCCACCTGGCTGACCGCGACCCCCGAGGCGACCAGCGCGTTCACCGCGATCGACCGGCTGTGCCCGGCCAGGTCCGCGTGCACCAGGTCGCCCTCCACCTGCACGTCGCCCAAGCCCTCCAGCGCGCGCAGCGCCTCGGCGGCCCGCTCCGGGGCGTCGACCCGGAAGGTCGCCTGCCCGTCCAGGGAGACGACCTCCTCCACGCTGCCGGTGGTGACGACCTCGCCGCGGTGCATGACGATCACGTGCGTGCAGGTCTGCTCCACCTCCGACAGCAGGTGGCTGCACAGCAGCACCGAGCGGCCGGTCGCCGCGTAGCGGCGCAGGATCTCGCGCATCTGGTGGATCTGCGGCGGGTCCAGCCGGTTCGTCGGCTCGTCGAGCACCAGCAGGTCCGGCAGGCCGAGCATGGCCTGCGCGATCGCGAGCCGCTGCTGGGTGCCCTGGCTGTAGGTGGCGGTGCGCCGGTGCGCGTGCTCGCCGAGTCCGGCGATCTGCAGCACCTCGTCGAACCGCGCTTGCAGCACCGGCTTGCCGGTGGCGGCCCAGTGGTGCTTGAGGCTCTCCAGGCCGGTCAGGTGCGGGGGGAAGCCCGGCGATTCCACCAGCGCACCGATCCGGGAGAGCACCGGTGCGCCCGGCGCGACCCGGTGCCCGAAGACCCGGATCTCCCCGGAGCTCGGGTGCAGCAGCCCCAGCAGCAGCCGCAGCGTGGTCGTCTTGCCCGCCCCGTTGGGCCCGAGCAGGCCGACGATCTGACCGCGCTCCACCCGCAGGGAGATCCCGTTCAGCGCGGTGACCTTGCGCGGGTACACCTTGGTCAGGCCCTCGATCGCCAGCGGCGGTCCGGGCGCCTCCGCCTCCGGGGACGCCGCGTAGCGGGTCCGCAACCGCGCGACCAGCCAGGCCAGTCCGCCCAGCGCGAGGACGGCGAGGATGCCCGCGACCGGGGCGGCCGGGAAGGCGCCGCCGGTGGTGCTGGCGCCCTTGACCGACGGCACCGACAGCGCCCGGTCACCGGTGACCGCGACCCGGTGCACGCCGGGCTCCACGGGCACCGCGTAGGCCTGGTCGGTGGTGCTCACCGCGAGCTCCAGGTGGTGCCCGCTCTCGATCGAGTGCACCACGCCGGGCAGCGCCACGTTCACCTCCCGCGGGGTGCCGTCCGGGCGCAGGCCGGTCACGTGCAGGGGGGCGACCGAGTCGCCCACCAGCTCGCGGCGGCCCTCCCGGTCGACGTCGTAGAGCTTCGCGAACAGCACCGCGTCCCCGTTCGAGGGCTGGCCGGGCACGGCAGCGATCGACAGCCGGGTGCGCGGCACGCCCGAGACGAGCATCCGCGAGGACATCGGCTCGGTGCGGAACACGGCAACCTGCCCGGGAAGGTCCTGCGGCCGGGAGCGGCGGTCCGCGTCACCGGGCACCGAGCTCACCGCCGCCGGGCTGCCGCCGGGCGGGTTGACCACGGTGGTGGGGTCGCCGGTGAGGTCGAGCGCGAACCGCGGGGTGCGATCGGCCCGCACCCCGGGGTAGTCGGGTGCGGCGACGGTGCGCACCGGCACCTCGCCGTCGGCGCGGCGGGTGCCCGCGATGTCGTACTCGAAGCGAGCGCCCGGCGGCGGCGCGTCCGGCAGGCCCAGGTGGAACGCGAACCAGTCGGCGATGCGGGACTCCACGCGCGAGCCCGGCCCGTCGCCGTCGTGGCCGCCGGCGAACCACAGCACGCTCACGTCCCCGCCCGCGGCGGCGATCTGCCGGGCGTTCGCGTCGGCCTGGTCCAGGCCGAACAGCGAGTCCTGCTCGCCCTGCGCCAGCAGCGTGGGGATCCGGATCTCGTCGGTGACCGTGCTCGGCGAGACCGAGGCCAGCAGGGCGCGCGTCGCGGGTGAGGCCCGGCCGGTGCGGGCCAGCTCGCCGTAGGCGGCGCACACCTCCGCGGTGAAGTTCCCGCAGGTCACCGGTGGAGCGGTGCCGCCCGCCCCGGCACCACCCGCCGGGCTGGGCTCACCGGCGGCGAACATCAGCCCGGCCCAGGCGCGGCGGAACACGCCCTGCGGCGCGAAGGTGCCCTGCGCCGGGGTCGCGGCAGGCGGCGGCGCGGAGTCCGCCGAGTTCGGCAGCAGCGCCTGCCCGAGGTCGTTGTAGGTCATCACGGGCGCGATCGCGTCCACCCGCGGATCGTGCCCGGCCAGCAGCAGGCTCAGCGCGCCCCCGTAGGACTCGCCGGTGACGCCCACCCGGGGGTCGCCGTCGCCGTCGCGCTGCACCTCGGGCTGGCGGGCCAGCCAGCTCACCACCTGCTGGGCGTCGGCGACTTCGTACTCCACCGCGTTCAGCGCGATCCGCCCGCTGCTGCGGCCGAAGCCCCGGGCCGAGTAGGTGAGCACCGTGAAGCCGCGCCGGGCGAGCTCCTGGGCCTGGTCCGCGGCGCTGGTCTTGTCGCCGCCGAGCCCGTGCGCGATGACGATCGCGGGCGCCGGGGTGGCGGCGGGTGAGTACAGGGTGGCGTCGATCTGGATCCGCTCCCGCCCGTTCGGGCCGTCCTGCACGTCGATCTGCGCCTGCCGCGGAGCCGGTGGCCCGGGAACGGGCCGCTCGCCGGACCACAGCGCCGCCAAGCCTGCGATCAGCAGCACGACGATCACGATGAGCAGCAGGAACCGCCTGCTGCGGCGGGGGAGCGGGGACACGGGCCCGACACTAGGGGAAAGAGGCGGCAACGGATTCATCCTGAGGCGGGCCAGGGCGAAGACGCTATGAACCAGCAACCGAACAGAAATCCGGTCGCCCGGCTGCGTCGCCCTCGCGATTCGGTGGGGGCACGCGCCACATCCCCGAATGCGGGCTGGGTGATCATAACCGGACCGTCGGGTGAGATGATCGCCCATTCGTTCGAGCGCCGCTGGACCCGAGGATGGGATTGCTCACAGGCGGCAACGGGTACCCCAGTTCGGGTGACGCTATGACCTGGGCGTTGCCGTCTCAGGTAGCTCGCCGTAGCCTTCCGGCTGCATTCGGGGCGATCAACCCGGGCTGGTGTTCGAAGCAGTGCATAAGTGACAATCTTGGCAACGTTGTGGAGGGGAGTATTCCTTCGCGGCGGCATCGTCATCACGGTTCGTCGCCGGTTTCCCGGCGGCCAGCCCGGTGCCGTCGACCGGTCCGCCGGTGGAAGAGACCTCCGGTCCCGGCGCATGCCCTGAACCGGAGGTGATCGATGGGTGCCGAACTGACCGCGGTGGCCCAGCAGGCTCAAGCTGCAGCGGTCGACACGCTGCACGTTTCCTGGTGGGTGTGGGCGGCCACGCTGGGCGGTCTCGCCGTCCTGCTGCTGATCGACCTCGTGATCGTGGACCGCAAACCGCATGAGGTGACCACCGGCGAGGCCGCTCGCTGGGTCGTCTTCTACGTCGCCTGCGCCATCGCGTTCGGCATCGGAGTGTGGATCTTCGGCGATCAGCACTTCGCGATCGAGTACTTCACCGGTTACATCACGGAGTACTCGCTCAGCGTGGACAACCTGTTCATCTTCATGGTGATCATGTCCAGCTTCGCGGTTCCCGCCATCCACCAGCACCGGGTGCTGCTGATCGGGATCCTGCTCGCGCTGGTCATGCGCGGCGCGTTCATCGCGGTGGGCGCGGCGCTGATCCAGCGCTTCGTGTGGGTGTTCTTCGTCTTCGGCGCGTTCCTGATCTGGACTGCCATCGGCATGATCCGGAACAAGGACGAGGACGAGGAGTACAAGGAGAACGTCGTCGTCCGCTGGGTCCGCAAGGTCTTCCCGGTGACCGACGACTACCACGGCACCAAGTCCGTCGTGAAGCTCGACGGGAAGCGCTGGCTGACCCCGATGTTCGTGGTGATCGTCGCGATCGGCAGCGCGGACCTGCTGTTCGCCGTCGACTCCATCCCGGCGATCTTCGGGATCACCCAGGACCCGTTCCTGGTGTTCGCGGCGAACGCCTTCGCCCTGATGGGCCTGCGGCAGCTCTACTTCCTGCTCGGCGGCCTGGTCGACAAGCTCGTGTACCTCAACATCGGGCTGTCGGTCATCCTCGGCTTCATCGGCATCAAGCTGGTCGTGCACGCGCTGCACGAGTACCACGCGGTGCCGGAGTGGCTGGACATCAACAACTGGATCTCCCTCGGCGTGATCATCGGCGTGCTGACGATCACGACGGTGGCCAGCCTGGCGAAGTCCCGCAAGGACGCCGAGACCGCTGCTCCGGAGCCCAAGACCGAGAAGTCCTGATCCCGGGCGCGTCCAGCCGGAACCGCGCGGCACCCCTCGGGGGCCGCGCGGTTCCGCGTTCCGGGGTCGCGCGGGCCACCCGGCGGGGTCAGTCCAGCAGGGTGTAGTTCAGCTCCTTGCAGACCCGGCCCAGCGGGACGTCGAGTCCCGGGTGGTCCAGCGGGAGCAGCACGTCGGGGGCGTCCGGCAGGGCGGTCGCCGAGGGCGGGTCCCACAGGCACAGCGAGGGGTCCCCGCCGTCCATCGCGGAGCGGTACCAGAGCCCGTCGAGCTCCGGGTAGGCCGCGCGGATGCTGCGCGCCCACGCCTGGGTCCGCTCCTTCGGGCCGTTGCTGATCGCCTGCGAGGCGCCCGCGCGCGTCGCCCACAGCCCGGCCAGGTCCAGCAGTCGCAGGGTCCGGCGCGGCCGGAACAGCACCAGGTGCGGCTTGCGGGTGTGCCGGTCGACCGTGGAGGTCGCCTGGAAGACCTCGGCGACGCAGGTGCGCACGGAGAGCGAGAAGTACAGCACCCCGTGCTCGCGGGTCACCGTGGGCCCGCCCTGCGTGTTCGGCAGGTGCGGGTCGAAGCGGGCGTGCGGCAGCGGACCGGCGTAGCGGAAGCTGTCCCACTGCTGCGGGTGGTTGCCGCCGGAGGTGAACACCCGGGCGAGCCGGGTTCCCGCGGGCACCGCGATCACGTCCTCGGTGCGGCGCAGCATGGCTTGCAGTACCGCCGGGGCAGGCGGCTGGGGGAGTCTTGCCAACGGATGTCCTGGTGGGTTCGGCGGTCCTGGTCAGATCAGGCCGGGGTGCCGATCGCCGAGGCCAGGTCAGCGACGCGGCGCGCGCTGCCACCCGCGAGCAGCCACTCGCGCGGGCTCACCGGGCGGTCGCCGAGTTCCAGGTCGTCCTGCGCGGTCGTCATGAACTTCGCGAGCACCAGGGCGGGCTGGTCCTGGGGCATGCCGGTGAGCACGGTCTCCAGTCCGGGGAGCACGTCGTCGTCGCTGAACTGCCAGGCGGGCAGCCGCCAGCCGCCGCGATCCTTCCATCCGATCAGCCTCCCGTCACCGATGCGGTGCCGGATGCGGCTGGAATCCACACCGATGCGCTCGGCGGCCTGGTTGACCGACAGCGCTGTGTCGCGCAGCACCGCCTGCTCGGCTACGGTCCGGGCGCGCGGATCCGCCTCCTCGGCGGCCAGCGGGGCGAGGTCGAGCCCCGCTTCGCCCAGGGCCTCGCGCTCGGCGGCGGTGAAGTGCGCGGAGGGGTCGACCTGCGGCGTGATGAGCCGCTTCGCGGCGTCCTCCACGAGCGAGAGGAACTCGGCGGCGGTGACCCGGAGTCCTGCCCGGGCCAGCACGGTCTCCAGCGCGACTGTCATGTCCCCAGCGTAGCGCGTTCTGGGCCAAACGTGTGCGCGATCGTGCGCTCCGCAGCCATGAATCACCGGATGTAGCAGTGGGGTCGCACAGCGTGGTGCGTCCATCCGGCTGACGGTGGACTCCGTCTTTTCTTTCGGGCGATCTGTCTGTTTTGGCGGAAAATCGACTGCCGTGCGGCGCGGAGGTCGTCGTTTTTGCAGGCGAATCCGAAGTGGATCAGATGGCGCGACTGCTGCGGCCGGGGTGGGACGCAGTCGCGGGACGTGAGGTCAAGGGACCGAAGGTGGTCCGGCCGTGCGGCGTGCGGGGCGTCCTGCCGGGTGGCCGGTGACCCCCGGACGCCCGCCGGAGGGTTGACGCGGCCCGGCGCCACCCCGTTCACTGGTCCGTACCGACTGGTCGGTCTTTCGAGTGGGAGAGCGCATGAGCAAGCGATTCGACGGCCGGGTGGCGATCCTCACCGGAGCCAGCCGCGGCATCGGCCTCGGCATCGCCGAGCGGCTGGTGTCCGAGGGCGCCAAGGTGATCCTCACCGCCCGGAAGCCGGAGCCCCTGGCCGAGGCGGTGGCCGCGCTCGGCGGCGACCGCGCGCAGGGGATCGCGGGCAAGGCCGACGACGTCGAGCACCAGGCAGAGGTGGTCCAGCGGGCGCTGGCCGAGCACGGCCGGATCGACGTGCTGGTCAACAACGCCGGCATCAACCCCGCCTACGGCCCGATCATCGACGTCGACCACGCGGTCGCGCGCAAGACCTTCGAGGTCAACGTGCTCGCCGCGCTCTCCTGGACCCAGCAGGTCCACCGGGCGTGGATGGGCGAGCACGGGGGCTCGGTCCTCAACGTCTCCTCCGTCGCCGGGGAG
The DNA here is from genome assembly GCF_047200635.1 of Saccharopolyspora antibiotica. Taxonomy (NCBI): domain Bacteria; kingdom Bacillati; phylum Actinomycetota; class Actinomycetes; order Pseudonocardiales; family Pseudonocardiaceae; genus Saccharopolyspora; species Saccharopolyspora antibiotica. The sequence goes on from NZ_JBJZOI010000013.1 coordinate 77,444, forward strand.
CGCCCCTCGCCGGGCATCGGCTACTACGGGGGCACCAAGGCGATGCTGTCGCTGCTGACCAAGCAGCTCGGCGCCGAGCTCGCACCGCTGGTGCGGGTGAACGCGGTGGCCCCGGCCGTGGTGAAGACCCGGTTCGCCACCGCGCTCTACGCCGACGACGAGGAGGGAACCGCCTCCGCCTACCCGCTCAAGCGGCTCGGGGCGCCCGAGGACATCGGCGGGGCGGCGGCCTACCTGCTGTCCGACGAGGCGTCCTGGATCACCGGGCAGGTGCTCACGCTCGACGGCGGGCTGACCCTGACCGGAGGTGTGTGATGCGGCTCGCCGGTTCGGTCGCGGTGGTCACCGGCGGCGGCAACGGCATCGGTGCCGCGCTGAGCAGGCGCTTCGCCGCGCAGGGCGCCTCGGTGGTGGTCAACGACCTCGACCCGGCGGCCGCGCGGGCGGTCGCGGAGGAGATCGGCGGGCTGGCGGTGCCGGGCGACGCCGCGAGCGAGGACGGGATCGGCGAGCTGATCGGCGCCGCCACCGAGCGCCGCGGGCGGATCGACCTCTTCTGCGCCAACGCGGGCGTCGCCGACGGCGGCGGGCCGGACGCCCCGGAGTCCGCGTGGGAGCGGTCGCTGGAGGTCAACGTGATGGCCCACGTCCGGGCCGCGCGGGCGCTGCTGCCGCAGTGGCTGGAGCGCGGTGAGGGCCGGTTCCTGGCCACGGTGTCGGCTGCCGGGCTGCTGACCATGCTCGGCTCGGCGCCGTACTCGGTGAGCAAGCACGCCGCGCTCGCCTTCGCGGAGTGGATGGCGATCACCTACGCCGATCGGGGCGTGGTGGTGCAGGCGCTGTGCCCGCAGGGCGTGCGCACGAACCTGCTCGACGGCACCGGCGAGACCGGCCGCAGTCTGCTCGCCGAGGCCGCGATCGAACCGGACGCGGTCGCCGACGAGGTGCTGGCGGCGCTGGCGGACGACCGGTTCCTGATCCTGCCGCACCCCGAGGTGGCGGAGTACTACGCGCTGCGCGCCGCCGATCCCGCCAAGTGGCACGGCGGGATGCGCAAGCTGCAGCGCGGCCTGGCCTGATCGCCCGGCCGATAGCCTGAGGGGCGAGGGAAGGGGAGTGGTGCCAGATGGCCCGCACGGAGGCCCGGGCGGCGGCGGAGCCCGCCGGGACGGTGCCGCAGCGCCTGCTGGCGGCGGCGACCCGGCTGTTCGCCGAGCACGGCTTCGAGACGACGTCGGTGCAGCAGGTGGTGGACGCCGCCGGGGTGACCAAGGGCGCCATGTACCACTACTTCGGCTCCAAGGACGACCTGCTCCACGAGATCTACGCCCGGGTGCTGCGGGTGCAGACGGCCCGGATGGAGCGCGACGCCGCGAGCGACGCGCCGGTCGCCGAGCGGCTGCACGCGGTCGCCGCCGACGTGGTGGCCACGACGACGGCGAACCTGGACGACACCTTGATCTTCTTCCGGTCGATGCACCTGCTGCACCCGGACAAGCGCGCCGAGGTGCGCGCGCAGCGCCGCCGGTACCACGAGCGGGTGCGCGAGCTGATCGAGGAGGGCCAGGCCGAGGGCGTGTTCCGCGCGGACAAGTCCGCGGAACTGGTCGTGGACTTCTTCTTCGGATCGGTGCACCACCTGGGCACCTGGTTCCGGCGGGACGGAGAGCTGAGCGGCGAGGAGATCGGCGAGCACTTCGCCGACCTGCTGCTGGCATCGCTGCGGCCAGGACCGGCCGCGGGCGCGGACGGGAGCGGCGGCGCTCCCGAATCGGAGGTGGCGAGTGAAGGCGTGGCGGCTCAGCGAGAACGGTGAACCGCAGGACGTGCTGCGGCTCGACGAGGTGGCCGACCCGGTGCCCGGCGAGGGCCAGCTGCTGGTGCGGGTGCGGGCCACCCCGGTGAACTTCCCGGACGTGCTGCTGTGCCGGGGTGAGTACCAGGTCAGACCGCCGCTGCCGTTCACCCCGGGGGTGGAGCTGTGCGGTGAGGTCGTCCAGGCCGGGGCCGGGGTCTCCGGTTTCGCGCCGGGCGACCGGGTCCTGGGTTCGGCGGTGCTGCCCGACGGCGGATTCGCGGAGCTGGCGCTGCTGGACGCGGCGCGCGCCTTCCCCGCCCCGGATTCGCTGTCGGACGCCGAGGCCGGGGCGCTGTTCATCGGCTACCAGACCGGTCACTTCGGGCTGCACCGCCGCGCGGGCCTGCGCGCGGGGGAGACGCTGCTGGTGCACGCCGCGGCGGGCGGGGTCGGCAGCGCGGCCGTGCAGCTGGGCAAGGCGGCCGGGGCGAAGGTGATCGGCGTGGTCGGCGGTCCGGAGAAGGTCGCGGTGGCCGAGGAGCTGGGCGCGGACCTGGTGGTGGACCGCCGAGCGGAGGACTTCGTGCCGGTGGTCAAGGAGTTCACCGGTGGCCGGGGCGCCGACGTGGTCTACGACCCGGTCGGCGGCGAGACCTACGCGCGCTCGACGAAGTGCGTCGCCTTCGAGGGCCGGATCCTGGTGATCGGCTTCGCCGGGGGCACCATCCCGACCCCGGGCCTGAACCACGCGCTGATCAAGAACTACTCGATCGTGGGCCTGCACTGGGGCCTCTACACCGAGCGGAACCCGGCGCTGGTCGCCGAGGTGCACCGGGACCTGCTCCGGCTCGCCGACGACGGCCTGATCCGGCCGCTGATCAGCGAACGGCTGCCGCTGGAGCGGCTCGCGGACGGGGTGCGCCGCGTGGGTGCGGGCAGCACCGTCGGCCGCGTCGTCTACGACGCCTCGGAGGGCTAGCCCCGGTATCGACGAGTCCTGGCGCCTCCCGCCCGGCGGGAAGAACACTGGAGGCGTGCGGCGGACCGAACTCGCGGACTTCCTCCGGCGCCGACGCGCCTCGCTCCGGCCGGAGGACCTCGGCGTCCCGGCGGACCACCGGCGCCGGGGCCGGGCCTGCGGCGCTCCGAGGCGGCCGGGCTCGCGGGCACGTCCCCGGACCACTGCGCCAGGCTGGAGCAGGGGCGCGGCCCGCGGCCGTCGGCGGCGCTGCTGGTCGCGCTCCGCGGCTCAGCGGTGTGAACGCGACCACCTGCTGCTCCTGGCCGCCCCGGAACCCGGCGGCGGCGCGGTCGCTGGTCGGGACCGAGTCGAACCTGCTTCTCGCGACGCTGCGGAGCTGACGACCTCCCGGCTGGCGGGAGGGCGCTGCGCGCGTCTTCACCGCACCCGGGCGGAGGACTAGGTTCCCCTGAAGTCCTCCGGCGGTGATCGGGGGAGCGCCGCCCCGCCCGCCGCAGGAGATCGCATGGCCGAGCCCGCAGCCCCCGCGAAGCAGACCCGGCTGGACCGGTTGCTCGGTCTCGTCGAGCGGGCGGGAAACCGGCTCCCCGAGCCGTTCCTGCTGTTCGCGCTGCTGCTGGCGGCGGTGGCCGTGGTGTCCACGGTGGTCGCCGCGTTCGGCGTCTCGGTGCGGATTCCGGGTGCGGAGCAGGACACCCCGGTGCGCGCGGCGCTGTCCGGTGAGGGGCTGGAGTTCCTGCTCACCGAGCTGCCGGAGAACTTCATCGGCTTCCCGCCGATGCGGACGGTGCTCACGATCATGCTCGGGGTGGGGCTGGCGGAGCGCGCCGGGCTGCTCACGGCGCTGATCCGGGCCTCGTTCGGCGGAGCGCCCCGCTGGGTGCTGCCCTACGCGGTCGGATTCGTCGGCATCACCTCCAGCGTGATGGCGGACTCCTCGATGATCATCATCCCGCCGCTGGCGGCGCTGGTGTTCAAGGCGGCGGGCAGGCACCCGGTGGCGGGGCTGCTGGGCGGGTTCGCGGCGGCGGGCGCGGGCTACTCGACGGCGCCGGTGGTGACCAGCCTGGACGCGCTGTTCTCCGGCATCAGCAACGAGGTGGCCGCGATCCTGCCGGATCCGGGGACCGCGGTGACGCCGGTGTCGAACTACTACTTCAACGCGGTGTCCTCGGTGGTCCTGGCGCTGCTGGCCGGATTCCTCATCGACCGGGTGATCGAACCCCGGCTGGTGCGCGGCGGCGTTCCGCGCGAATCGGCGATCGAGGACGAGGCGCCCCCGGAGGTGGCGCTGTCAGCGGCCGAGAGGCGCGGGCTGCGCTGGGCGGGCCTCGCCGGGGTCGCGCTGCTCGCGGGAGTGCTGGCGCTGGTGCTGTGGCCGGATTCCCCGCTGCGCAACGACGACGGTGGGTTCCTGCCGGAGTCACCGCTGCTGGACTCGGTGACCACGCTGATCTTCCTGGGCTTCGCCGTGCCCGGGATCGCCTTCGGCGTGCCCACCGGGACGGTCGCCCGGGCCGCCGACGTGCCGAGGCTGATGACCGCCGCGCTGCGGGACCTGACCGGGTTCCTGGTGCTGGCGTTCGTGCTCGGGCAGTTCATCGCCCTGTTCAACTGGACGAACCTCGGTGCGGCGCTCGCGGTCGGCGGCGCGGATCTGCTGCGGGCCCTGGGGTTGGCGGGCTATCCGGCGTTCCTCGGGTTCGTGCTGCTGGCCTCGGTGCTCAACCTGTTCATCATCTCGGGTTCGAGCCTGTGGACGCTGCTGGCCTCGGTGTTCGTGCCGATGTTCGCGCTGCTGGGCTTCGAACCCGGTTTCGCCCAGGCCGCGTTCCGCGTCGGCGACTCGGCGACCCAGATCATGACCCCGCTCAACCCGTACCTGATCGTCGTCCTGGGCTACCTGCGCCGCTACGAGCCGCAGGCCGGGCTGGGCACGCTGGTGGCGCGGATGGCGCCGTTCGTCATCCCGTTCTGGCTGCTGTGGGTCCTCGTCCTCTCGCTGTTCTACTTCGCCGACCTGCCCCTGGGGCCCGGCATGGGCATCCACCGGTGAGCGGGTGGGCGGAGGAGCGGCCCACCCGGCGTCGACGTCAGAGCAGCACCCGGGTGAGGCCTTGGGCCACGCAGGCCGGCTTGTCGGCACCCTCGATCTCCACGGTGGATTCGATGGTGAGCTGGAGCCCGCCGTCGACCTCGGCGACCTCGGCGAGCCGGGTGCGCGATCGGACCCGCGAGCCGACGCGGACCGGGTTCGGGAAGCGCACCTTGTTGAGCCCGTAGTTGATGCCCATCCGGACGTTCTCGAACCGGTAGGTCTGGGCGTTGAGCGCGGACAGCAGGCTCAGCGTGAGGAAGCCGTGCGCGATGGTGCCGCCGAACGGGCCGCGCTCCGCCCGGTCGGTGTCGACGTGGATCCACTGGTGGTCCAGGGTGGCCTCGGCGAACTGGTCGACCTGCTCCTGGGTGATGGTGAGCCAGTCGCTCGTGCCGAGCTCGGCTCCCTCCGCCGCCCGGACGTCGTCGGCGCCGGTGAACACGCGCATGGGTCGCTCCTTCGGGGATCGGGGTGTCAGGCGGGCAGGTCGGCGAGCTCGGCGATGCGGGCGCGATGGCGTTCCGGCGTGCCGAAGACGAGCTGGGAGCTCTTGGCGCGGCCCAGGTGCAGGTGGATCGGGTGCTCCCAGGTCATGCCGATGCCGCCGTGCAGCTGCAGGGACTCCTCGGCGGCCAGCACCGCCACGTCCGAGCAGTACGCCTGCGCGAGCGCCACCGCGAGCTCGGTCTCGGCGTCGACGGCACCGTCCTGGCCCAGTGCGGCGGCGGCCGCGCGGGAGGTGGCGCGCGCCGTGCTCACCCCGGACCACAGGTCCGCCAGCCGGTGCTTGACCGCCTGGAACGAGCCGATCGCGCGGCCGAACTGGAAGCGGGTCCCGGCGTACTCCACCGTGGAGTCCAGGCAGTGCTGCGCGAGCCCCACCTGCTCGGCGGCCAGCACCCCGGCGGCGGTGAGCAGGGCTCGCCGCAGCACCGGTGCCGCGTCGGCGGAGATCCGCCGGGCGGGCGCGCCGGTCAGCTCCAGGGTGCCGAAGCGGCGGGTCAGGTCCAGCGGGGTCACCGGGGTGCGCGCGACACCGGGTCCGGCGGTGTCCACCAGGTGCAGCGCGATCCCGTCGGCACCCGCGGCGGGCACCAGCACCCGGTCGGCGACGTCGAGGTCGACCACGGCCGTGACCGTCCCGCTCAGCGTCCCGTCCTGCTCGCGGACGGTCGGCTCGATCGTCGCGAACGGGGAGGTGGTGAGCCCGACGGCCAGCGTCGCCACCAGCGTTCCGGCCGCGATCTCCGGGATGGGCTCGTCGAACCCGGCCGCGGCCAGGGCGGAGGTCGCGAGCACGGTGCCGAGGAACGGCACCGGCGCCACGCCGCGCCCGAGTTCCTCGGCCACGACGGCGAGCTCCCGCACCCCGGCCCCGGCGCCGCCCGACTCCTCCGGCACGGCGAGCGCGGCGATGCCGAGCTCCCCGGCCAGCGTCCGCCACAGCGCCAGGTCGCAGGGCTGCTCGTCCTCGCAGCGGGCCAGCACCTGACCGAGGTCGCAGCGGTCCCGCAGCACTCGCCGCACGGCGGCGCGCAGGTCCTCCTCCACCTCGGAGTAGAGCAGGTCGGCGCTCATCGCGGCAGCTCCTTCCACGGGACGTCCTTGTCGGTGCGGGTCTCCGGCGGCAGGCCCAGCACCCGCTCGGCGATGACGTTGCGCAGCACCTCGGAGGTGCCGCCCTCGATGGAGTTGCCCTTCGCCCGCAGGTACCGGTAACCGGGGCCGCGCCCGGTGAAGTCCACCGTCTCCGGGCGGCGCAGCGTCCAGTCGTCGTAGGCGAGCCCCTCCTCGCCGAGCAGTTCGACCTCGAACCCGGAGATCTCCTGGTTCAGCAGCGAGAACGCGAGCTTGACCGCGGAGCCCTCCGGGCCGGGGCTGCCCGCGGCGAGCTGCTGGCGCAGCCGCAGCCCGGTGAGCCGGGTGGCCTCGGCCTGCACCCACAACCGCAGCAGCCGGTCGTGCGCGGCCGGCGTGCGCACCTCGGGGTGCTCCCGCCACTGCCTCGCCAGCACGCCGATCATGCCGGACTCGCGGCCGGTGTTGCCGCCGCCGATGGCGACCCGCTCGTTCATCAGCGTGCCCATCGCGACCTGCCAGCCCTGGCCGACCTCGCCGAGCCGCTGCGAATCCGGCACGCGCACCCCGTTGAGGAACACCTCGTTGAACTCGGCCTCACCGGTGATCTGGCGCAGCGGCCGCACTTCCACGTTCGGATCGGTCATGTCGCACACGAAGTACGACAGCCCCTTGTGCTTCGGCGCGTCCGGATCGCTGCGAGCGACCAGGATCGCCCACTTCGCCCGGTGCGCGAACGAGGTCCACACCTTCTGGCCCTCGACGATCCAGTCGTCGCCGTCGCGCACCGCCCTGGTGGAGAGCGCAGCGAGGTCGGATCCGGCGCCCGGCTCGCTGAACAGCTGGCACCACACCTCCTCGCCGGTCCACAGGGGACGGAGGTAGCGGGCGCGCTGCTCGTCGGTGCCGAAGCGCAGGATCGTGGGCGCGGCCATCCCGAGCCCGATCCCGTTGCGGGAGGGGGCGTTGTCCGGCGCGCCCGCCGCGGCGAACTCCGCGTCGACCACGATCTGCAGCTCGCGCGGCGCGTCCCTGCCGCCGAGCCCGCTCGGGAAGTTCACCCACGCCAGCCCGGCGTCGAACCGGGCGCGCAGGAACTCCAGCCGGTCACCGCCGGGATCGTGCTCGGCGAGGAAGTCCCGCACCGCGGCGCGCAGGTCGGCTGCATCGGTCATCTCGCACTCCTCCGTGCTCCGGGGAACAACTGGCAGGGCGGATCAGTCGCGCGGGCCGCCCGCGACGTAGAGGACCTGGCCGGAGACGAAGCCCGAGCGCTCGTCGAGGAAGAACGAGGCGGCGTTGGCGATGTCCTCGGGCTCCCCGGCGCGGCCGACGGGGATGACGGACACGGCGGCCTTCGAGAAGTCCTCGAAGCTGGCACCCACGCGCTCGGCGGTCGCCTTCGTCATGTCGGTGGCGATGAAGCCGGGGGCGATCGCGTTCGCGGTGACGCCGAACTTGCCGAGCTCGATGGCCAGCGTCTTGGTGAGGCCCTGCAACCCGGCCTTCGCCGTGGAGTAGTTCGCCTGGCCCCGGTTGCCCAGCGCGGACGTGCTGGAGAGGTTCACGATGCGGCCCCAGCCCGCCTCGACCATGTGCCGCTGCACGGCCCGGCTCATCAGGAACGCGCCGCGCAGGTGCACCGACATCACGGTGTCCCAGTCCGAATCGGACATCTTGAACAGCAGGTTGTCCCGCAGGACGCCCGCGTTGTTCACCAGCGCCACCGGGGCGCCGAGCTCGGCGGCGACCCGCTCCACGGCGGTGGTGACCTGGTCGCCGTCCGCGACGTCGGCACCGATCGCCAGCGCCGTGCCGCCGTCCGCCTCGATCGCCGACACCGTCCCGGCGCAGGCCTGCTCGTCGAGGTCGAGCACGGCCACGGCGAAGCCGTCCTGGGCGAGCCGCCGGGCGGTGGCGGCTCCGATCCCGCGCGCGGCGCCGGTGACGATCGCGGTCTTCTGGGGCATGGGGTCCCTCACTTCTCCTCGGGTTCGGATCTCAGCGGTACTGCTTGAGCTCGCGCCGGGCCAGCGAGCGGCGGTGCACCTCGTCCGGCCCGTCCACGATGTGCAGCGTGCGGGCGTGGGCGTAGAGCGAGGCCAGCGGCGTGTCCTGGCTGACCCCGGCCGCGCCGTGCGCCTGGATCGCGCGGTCCACGATGCCGGTCACCATCTTCGGGACCGCCACCTTGATCGCCTGGATCTCGGTGTGCGCGCCCTTGTTCCCCACCGTGTCCATCAGCCAGGCGGTCTTGAGCGTGAGCAACCGGCAGGTCTCGATCTCGATGCGCGCGTCGGCGATCCACTGCTGCACCACGCCCTGATCGGCGATCGGGCCGCCGAACGCGGAACGGCTCAGCGTGCGCCGGCACATCAGCTCCAGGGCGCGCTCGGCCATGCCGATGGCGCGCATGCAGTGGTGGATGCGCCCCGGGCCGAGCCGCGCTTGCGCGATGGCGAAGCCCTCGCCCTCCCCGGCGATGATGTTCTCGGCGGGCACCCGCACGTCGTCGAACACGACCTCGGCGTGGCCGCCGTGATCACCGTCGGTGTAGCCGAACACGTGCATCCCGCGCTCGATCCGCACGCCCGGGGTGTCGGTGGGCACCAGGATCTGGCTCTGCTGGCGGTGCCGCTGCGCGGTGGGGTCGGACTTGCCCATCACGATGAGGATCCGGCAGTGCGGGCTCATCGCGCCGGACGACCACCACTTGCGGCCGTTGATGACGTACTCGTCGCCGTCGCGCTCGATCCGGGTGCCGATGTTGGTGGCGTCGGACGAGGCCACCTCCGGTTCGGTCATGCAGAACGCGGAGCGGATCTCCCCGTCCAGCAGCGGCTTCAGCCACCGCTCGCGCTGGGACTCGGTGCCGAACTCGGCCAGCACCTCCATGTTCCCGGTGTCCGGGGCGGAGCAGTTGAACACCTGCGGTGCCAGGTGCGGGCTGCGGCCCATGATCTCCGCGAGCGGGGCGTACTGGAGGTTGCTCAGCCCCGCGCCGTGCTCGCCGGGAAGGAACAGGTTCCACAGCCCCCGCGCCCGGGCCTCCGCCTTGAGCTCGTCGATGATCGGCGCGTGCGACCAGGGGTCCTGGGCGGCGGCCAGCTGCTCGTGCAGCACCGGTTCCGCCGGGTAGACGTGCTCCTCCACGAAGGCGGTCACCCGGGCGCGGAACTCCTCCGTGCGGGCGTCGTAGCCGAAGTCCATGTCATGCCTCCTGGTCGAGCGCTGCGAGCCCCTGCGCGACCAGGCGCGGAACCAGCGCTCCGATGTGCTCGAAGCCGTCCCCGACGGTCTGTCCGCGGGCGAAGCGGTAGTGGATGCCCTCGCTGATCACCGCGAGCTTGAAGAAGCCGAACGCCCGGTACCACTCGACGTCCGAGAGGTCCGCGCCGCTGCGCTCGGAGTAGCGCTGCCAGAGCTCGCGCACCGGGGGGAAGCCGTATCGCGGGCCGATCCCCCTGGCGATGGGGTTCTCCTCGACCTCGTCGAGCCCCTCCCAGTACACCGCGAGCAATCCCAGGTCGGTGAGCGGGTCGCCCAGGGTCGCCATCTCCCAGTCCAGCACCGCGTTGATCTCCAGCGAGTCCCCGACCAGCACGTTGTCCAGCCGGTAGTCGCCGTGCACGATCCCGTTGCGCCGCGTCGCCGGGATCCGGGAGCCGAGCAGCTCGGCGAGCCGGTCGATGCCCGCGATCTCGCGGCTCCGGGACGCGGCCAGCTGCTTGCTCCAGCGCCGCACCTGCCGCTCCAGGAAGCCCTCCGGTCGGCCGAAGTCGCCCAGCCCCACCCTTTCCGGATCCAGCGCGTGCAGGTCGGCGAGCACGTCGATCAGCCGCAGCGCCAGCTCGCGGCGCTCCTCGACGCTCAGCGCCGTGGTGAGCTCGGGAGTGCGGTAGACGGTGCCCGGCACGTGCTCCATCACGTAGAACGGCGCGCCCAGCACCTCCTCGTCCGGGCACAGCAGCACCGTCCCCGGCACGGGCACCGAGGTCTCGGCGAGCGCGGACATCACCCGGTGCTCGCGGCCCATGTCGTGCGCGGTGGCCAGCACGTGCCCCAGCGGCGGGCGGCGCACCACCCAGCGCCGCGCGCCGTCGCCGACCACGTAGGTGAGGTTGGAGCGGCCGCCCTGCACGAGCTGCGCGGTCAGCGGGCCGGTCACCAGGCCTGGGCGTTCCCGGTCGAGGTGCGCGCGCAGCCGGTCGAGGTCGAGGCCGGGCAGTTCGTCGCTCATGGGGTCTCCTCCGGGGTGTCAGGTCCGAACCCGGGCAGCAGCCCGCTGAGCTCGGCGCGGGTCCGTCCCGCCTCGGTGTGCAGCACGCCGCGCATCCCGATCTGCTCGGCGGCCTCGACGTTCGGCGTTCCGTCGTCGACGAACGCGGCCTGCTCCGGGGCCAGCCCGAGGCGGTCGAGGGTGAGCCGGTAGATCGCCGGGTCGGGCTTGCGCAGCCGCACCTCGCTGGAGATCACGGCGAGCTCGAACAGACCCTCCATCGCCTCCCACGGGTAGTTGTTGCCCCAGCTGTTCGACAGCAGCGCGGTGCGCAGCCCGGCGGCGCGCAGGTCGGCCACCAGGCGCAGCATCTCCCGGTCCGGGGGCATGTGCGCGAACATCCGGGCCAGCAGGCCCTCGGCCGGGACGGGTCCGCCGTCGGTGGTGCGCAGCCGGGCGGCGAGCAGCCGGTCGAACTCCGCGCCGCCGATCTCGCCCGTCTCCAGCCGGTGAATCGGGGTCCCGGAGGGCGCCGAGCGCGACAGCCACTCCTTGAGCGCGGCCGAGAACGTCGCCGGGTCGATCCGCTCCTCGCGGGTCCAGGCGCCGATCGCGTCCCCGCCCCGGGTGGTGAGCACCCCGCCGTAGTCGAAGATCACCGCTCGGACGCCGCTCATGGATCCGGACCATACCGACTAGACGGTATGCCCGCTAGGCCCTCGCCGACCGTCTTTCGGCGGTGGCGGAACCCCGGCCGTCCTCCCGCCGCGGGATCGAGGGCGCGGCGAGACCGCTGTTCTCACGGCCGGACCGCGGAGCACCCGCGGCGGTGCCGGTCGCTCGGGTGGTCGCCGCTCAGCGGCTTCGCCGTTGACGGGAGCGGAGGAACGGGACCGGGTGGTCTTCGGCGGTCAGGCGTCGAAGGCGGCGCGGAAGCGGGCCGCGGCGTCCAGCAGTTCGGGCATCGTCGTGCAGGTGAACTGCAAGTCGACGAAGGCGTCCTCGACACCGAGCTCGGCGGCGGCGCGAAGGTAGTCGACCAGCTGCTCCACCGACCCCTGCGCGGGACGCTCGCCGGGCTCTCCCAGCTCGGCGTTGAGCCGCAGGGCGACCCGCACCGGCTCCTTCCCGTCGTCGCGCGGCTGCGCGCGCAACCGCTCCAGCGAGCGGGCCAGCGCCGTCAGCGGGGTCGCGATCGCCAGCCAGCCGTCCGCCCGCCGGGCGGTGCGCCGCAGCGCCGGATCGGACAGGCCGCCCAGGTAGACGGGGATCGGGCGCGACGGCTTGGGCTCGAAATCACCGGGGGTGATGGTCCAGAACCGGCCGCGGTGCTCGGCGGTCTCCCGGCCCCACAGCGCCTCGAACACGTCGAGCGTCTCCTCCAGCCGCGCACCGCGCTCGCTCCACGGCACTCCGGCGGCCAGGTACTCGTCGCGGGACCAGCTCAGCCCCAGCCCGGCGATCAGCCGCCCGGAGCTGAGCAGGTCGATCCCGGCGAGCTGGCGGGCCAGCGCGATCGGGGGGTGCAGCGGGGCGCTGAGCGTGCTGGTGCCCAGTCCTGGCCGCGTGGTCGCCCCGGCCGCGACGGTCAGCGCCAGCAGCGGATCCAGCCCGGCGCGCATCTGCGGCGGCAGCGATCCGTCCCCACCCGGGTAGGGGGTGAGCAGCCGGTGCGCGGCGTGCAGCCGCTCGCCGGCCCACAGGCTCTCGTAGCCCATCGCCTCGGCCTCGGTGGCCGCGGTGCGGACGTGGTCCGGGTGCGCGAACGTCCCGAACTGGGGAAGGGCGAGTCCCAAGCGCATCGGCGCGCTCCTCTCGGGTCAGCCGCAGGTCGCCAGCATCTCGTGCAGCGCCGACTTCTCCGCCGAGGTGATCGACAGGCCGTAGGAGTGCTTCACCGTCACCCAGTCGGTCGCGTAGTCGCACCAGGCGGACTCCACCGGCTTCCACTGCGAGGGGTCCTTGTCGCCCTTGGCCCGGTTGGAGCTCTTGTCGACCGCGGTCAGCTGCGGCAGCTGCCGGTCGTTGGCGAACTGCTCGCGGCGCTCGTCGGTCCACTCGTCGGCGCCGCTGCGCCAGGCGTTGGCCAGCGGAACCATGTGATCGATGTCCACGTCACCGTCGTCGTCCAGCGTCTCGCCGGTGTAGCCGCTGACCCAGCTGCCCGAGGTGGCCCGGCAGGCGTTGTCGACCCGCACCCCGTCGCCGTCGCGCTCCAGCACGGCCTCGCGGGTGTTGCAGTTCTTGCCCGCGTCCGGGGCGGAGGTCCAGTGGTCGAAGTGGTCCCGCGAGTAGCCGTCCATCGACCCGGCGGGCTCGACCGCGAGCTCGTCGAGCTGGGTGGCGGCCTCCCCGGAGGCGGCGACCGGCGCGGAGCCGGTGGGGTCGGGACCGAGCACCCGGTCCAGCAACCCCGACTCGAACACCAGCCAGCCCAGTCCGAGGATGAGGGCGGCGACCACGGTGATCCACATCGGGGTGCGCTGGTTCTTCTGCTGTCCTGTCGACATGCTCGCTCCGGCTCCGGGGTGACTGTGCGCAGCCCATTTGATCACGGCGCCGCTGGCGGCCAGTACCGCCGTGCGCGGGAGATCACCCAGCGGTGCCGGTCGACCGGTGCAGATCGCGCAGCAGCGCGACCTCGCCGCCGTGGTGGAACAGCTCCCGGTTCAGGTGCAGCACCAGGGTCAGGTAGCTGCGCTTGGCGTGCGGCCCCTCGGCGGGACCGACGGGCCGCGACCAGCGCTCGGCGGGCATCGAGCCGATCGCGTCCCGCCACCGCCGGTGCCGGTCGTCCAACCGGTCCAGAGCCGCCGCGGCGCCGCCGGGGTAGTCGTGGTGGTCCATCCGGTACGAACCGTCGCCGAAGTGGTTCGCGAACCGCATCGCGAAGACGTGCTCGGCGAGGTGGCTCAGCCGCCAGGCGATCGTGGTGAACGGCGGCGGATCCGGCGGTGGGAAGCTGAAGTCCCATCCCCAGCCGCGCTCGGTCCGCCGGACCGTCCAGCACCCCGCCACCGGTTCCCAGAAGTACTCGGCGTCGGTGAGCCCGTCCAGCCGGGGCCGCCACTGCTCCCAGTAGAAGTCCAGCTGGTCCAGCACCTCGTCCCGGAAGTCCATCGGCACAACGTAACCGGCGATCATCGCGTTGGCGCGGAACCGCGCGGCGGTGCGGGTGGGCGCGACCGCGGCGGCGGTGCCGGTCGCTCGACCGGTGCTCCTGCCGCAGGATCGGGAGGCCGGGGCCGCGTCGGAGGTCGAGGGGCGGGCGGGGGATCTCGATCGGGAGGCGCACGGGTGGAGCCGGTCCGGGCCCGATGTCGTCGCCCCGGACCGCGTCGAGCGCGAGCTCGTCTCCATGCCCCCGCCACCTCACCGCGCCCCAGACATTTCGCGAGAAATCGCGCTCCGCCGGGCCGACATTTCTCGCGAAATCGCGGTCCGCCGGGTCGAGATTTCTCGCGAAATCGCGGTCCGCAGAGGGGAGAGGGGGAGATTTCGCGAGAAATCGCGCACCCTCAGCCGGCACCGCGGGCCCGGTGGCGCGGCGCGGGATCGCGCGGTGCGGGTGTGGCCGGGTGGGGAGGACGGGCATGGCGAGGGTGGCGAGGTCGTCGCGGGCGGGGGAGCGGACAGCTCGCGAACCGCCCCGAGCTCGCGCGAACCCGCGCGGAGCGGGGAGCGATCGTCGGCCGGTCCGGACCGCGCGGGTCGAGCATCGCCTCGGGGCCGACGCGGTGAGCGCGAAGGTGATCTGCAGGTCCGACCCGGCCACCCCGGTGGCGGGCTCGGTGCCGTCCGCCGCGCCGCGAGAGCACGCCGGCCACCTGCTCCTCGCCGCTAGCCGGTAGCGGGGTCGACCGCGGCACCCGGGGAGTCGGCGCGGAACCGGAGGGAGCCCGGTGCGCTGGGCGCAGGTCCCGATGTGCGGATGTCGACACCGCTCGTCGGCGGGCTTCGGGTCGATCGAGGGTCAAGCCGAGGCGGGCCGCGCGTCCGTCAGCTGGGCCGGGTCGTGGGCGCAGATGATCCGGAGCTCGTCCTCGGCGCGGCGGTGCAGCTCGGCGAGGCGGGCGTGGTTGGCCCGCACCCGAGCCCGGTCGGAGGCGAACGCGGACTCGGCGAACTTGAGCACCCGGGGGATCTCGCCGCCGTCCAGCGCGCGGTGGTGGTAGAAGGCGTCCCCGGCGTGCAGCACCCAGCGCTCGCCCGCGTCGACCGCGACCGCGGCGTGCCCGGGGGTGTGGCCGGGCAGGGCGAGCAGCGCGATGCCGGGGGAGACCTCGGTGAGCTCCCGCGCGGCGGCGAATCCCCACCACGCCTCGCCGTCCGGCTGGTGCTCGACGAGGTCCGGTCCGTGCGCCCACTGCGCCGGGCGGTAGCGCATCCGCGCCCGCAGCGGTGGGGCGTGCACGGCGGTGGCCGCCTCGGCGGCGGTCACGTGCACCCGGGCGTGCGGGAAGTCGGCGAGCCCGCCGATGTGGTCCACGTCGAAGTGGGTGAGCACCACGTGCCGCACGTCGTCCCGGTTGAACCCGAGCCGCTCCACCTGGCGGGCCGCGGTCTCCTCGGCATCGAGCACCGGGCGGATCAGGTGCCGCAGCGGGCCCAGCCGCCGCGCGGGCTCGGCGACGTCGCGCAGCCCGAACCCGGTGTCCACCAGCGCCAGGCCGTTGCCGGTCTCGACCAGCAGCACGTGGCAGATCATCGCGGCGCCGGGCGTCCGCATGGTGCCGCAGTTGAGGTGGTGCACGCGCACGGGCGGTCCTCGATCCCTTCGGGGCGCGCCGGTCAGCCGGCCAGTCGCGCGGTGAGCAGGTGTTCGACCTCGGCGCGGCAGGCCGCGAGGTCGAGCGCGTCGTCGAGCATCGATTCGAGCGCGATGCCGCGCAGCATCCCGATGATCGCGCTCGCGAGACCGCGGGTGTCGACCGGTTCCGGGATCTCGCCGAGCGCCCTGCCGCGCTCCAGCACCCGCGCTATCTCCTCCCGGAACACCCGGTCCGCGGCGAGCATCGCCGGGCGGGCGTCGGCGGAGGGCGTGGTCGCCGCGTCCGCCCACAGCACCAGTCGCGCGCGGTGCGTGGCGGGCAGGTCGGCGACGAGCGCGAAGTAGAGGCCGACCAGCCCCAGCGCCGCCTCGACGGCGGACTCCGGCGTGCCCTCGGCGAGCAGCCGCTCCCGGAACCGGGCGGTCACCGAGTCGACGAGCTGCCGCATCAGGGCCGGCTTCGAGCCGAAGTGGTGGGTGGCCAGGGCGCGGCTGTACCCGGCGCGCTCCCCGATGGCCGCCAGCGTCACCTTCGTCGGACCGAGTTCGCCGATCAGCTCGGCGGCCGCGTCCAGCAGCCGCCGCTCGGCCTCGTCGCGCCGTTCCCGGCGGGACCGGCCGGTCACCGCTGCTGGCCGACCAGGGCGAGCAGTTCGCCGCGGCCGATCTGGGTGACGAGGCTGGCCGCGTCGAAGTAGACCCGCTCGTTGACGATCTTGTCCTCCTCGAAGGAGAACACCGCGATCACCGGCACCCGGAAGGACTTGCCCGTCGGCGGCAGGCCGTAGAACTCGCCGAGGTTGGTGCCGAGCAGGTCGAACTCCACGATGATCGACTCGTCGGCGACGTGGGTGCGGACGTTGTCGTGGCGCTGGTCGGGGAAGGCCTCCCGGGTGGTCCGGTAGTAGCGCATGACCTCCTCGGCTCCGTCGTAGACCTCGCCGGTGGGCACGATCTCGTAGTGCGGGTGCCCGTGGAAGGTCTCCAGGGTCAGGTCGAAGTCGTGGGTGACCTCGGTGTCCATGTGCTCCTGGATGAGGGCGAGGCGGCGCTCGCGCAGGTCTTCGGAGATCATCGCGGTCCTCGGTGGATCCGGCCCGCGCTCGGGCGGGCTGTTCGCTAGTTGATCAACAAGTTATCGCCGGGGAGGTGCGCCGTCAACGCCCGGACAACCGCAGCAGCGCCTCGCGGTGCGGCGTCCCCGGCTCGGCGGTGAGCGTGATCAGCTGCTGATCCGGATCGGCGGCGCAGGTCAGCGTCGACCAGTCCAGGACGAGCTCTCCGACCGCCGGGTGCCGCAGCACCTTGCTGCCCGACTCCCGCGCGGCCACGTGGTGCGCTCCCCACCAGCGGCGGAAGTCCGCGTCCCGCCCCGAGAGCTCGGCCACCAGCTCCGCCAGCAGCGGATCGCCCGGGGCGGCGGCCGCCTCCATCCGCAGCTGCGCCGCGCAGGAGCGGGCCACGTGCTCCCAGTCGGGATAGCGCGAGCGCAGCTCCGGGTCCACGAACACCAGCCGCACGAAGTTGCGCTCCGGGAGGGGGAAGCGCGCGAAGTCGACGAACAGCGCCGCCGCGCTCTCGTTCCAGGCCAGCACGTCGGTGCGGCGGCCCAGCAGCATCGCGGGCGTGGTGGTGAGGTCCGCCAGCAGCCGCAGCAGCTCCGGCCGGGCGGACTGCCGCGCCGGGTGCGCGGAGCGGTCCGCCTCCTTGCCCGAGAGCTCGAACAGGTAGGCGCGCTCGTCGGAGGCCAGCCGCAGCACCCGCGCCAGCGCCTCCAGCACCGCTTCCGAGGCCGTCCGGCGCCCCTGCTCCAGGCGGGTGTAGTGGTCGGTGCTGATCGAGGCCAGCGCCGCCACCTCCTCCCGGCGCAGCCCGCGCACCCGCCGCCTGCCGGTCCCGGGCAGTCCGGCCGAGTCCGGGCTCAGCGCCGTGCGCCTGGCCCGCAGGAACTCGCCGAGCTCGTGCGCTCTGCTGATCCGATCCGGGGCGTCGGTGCTGCTCATGGCTCCATCATCGCAGTGCGCGATCCGGTGCCGGCGTTCCTGGGACAGCGCTGTCCCAGGACAGGACCGGTCCTTCTCCCGGACGGCCGCCCGGGCCAATCTCGGAGCCGGACCCCCGCACGAGGAGAAGAGGACATGCGCACCGACATCACGTTCCCCGGCAACGGCCTCGCCCTCGCGGGCACGCTGTTCACCCCGGACGTTCCCGGCCCGGATCCGCTGCCCGCGATCGTGATCTCGCACCCCGGCAGCGGTGTGAAGGAGCAGAGCCCGACGAACTACGGTCGGCGCCTGGCCCGCGCCGGGTTCGCCGCGCTGGCCTTCGACGCCGCCTGCCAGGGCGAGAGCGAGGGCGAACCGCGCGGGACGGAGGACCCCTTCCAGCGCGCCGAGGACATCCGCTCGGCGGTGAGCCACCTGAGCACCCGCCCGGAGGTCGACCCCGAGCGGATCGGCGCGCTGGGCATCTGCGCCTCCGGCGGCTACGTGCCCTACACCGCGCAGACCGACCGCCGGATCAAGGCCGTGGCCACCGTGAGCGCCTCCGACTTCGGCCGGGTGATCCGCGACGGGCTGCACCGCGACCAGGACCCGGCGGTGCTCGACGCGGTGCTCGCCAGGGCCGGGCAGCTGCGCACCGCCGAGGCGCGCGGGGAGGAGCCGCTGCGCGAGCCCTGGGTGCCGGACGAGTGGCGGGACTCGGAGAACCGGCAGAACCGGGAGACCTACGACTACTACCGCACCGAGCGCGGCGCCCACCCCCGCGCGGGCGGTGTCACCCGGCTCCCGCGCGACCTCGACCGCCTCGCGCTCTACGACTCCTTCGCGCTGATCCACCTGCTGGCGCCCCGGCCGCTGCTGATGATCGCCGGGTCGGAGGCGGACACCGCGCACATGAGCCGGGACGCCGTCGCGGCGGCCACCGGACCGGCGGAGCTGTGGATCATCGAGGGCGCCAGCCACGTCGACCTCTACGACCGCGACGAGTACCTCACCCCCATCGCGGCGCGGCTCGCCGACTTCTTCGGCGAGCACCTGGCGGCCTGACGCGAACGGCCCCCTCCGGAACGGGGTGCCGGAGGGGGCCGTCCACTCGCGCCGGGCTAGCCGGCGTTGTCCTCCTCGAGGAGGTCGGAGCACTTCTCGCCGATGGCCATCGTGGTGATGTTGGGGTTCACCGCCACCAGGAACGGCATCGCCGAGGCGTCCGCCACCCGCAGGCCCTGAACGCCCTTGACCCGCAGCCGCGCGTCGAGCGGGGCGTTCCGGTCGTCGTCCGCGCCCATCGGCACCGAGGCCGCCGGGTGGTAGACGGTGTTGTGCGTCTTGCGGATGTAGTCCGCGATCTCGTCGTCGGTGCGCACGTCCGGCCCGGGGTGCAGCTCGGCGCCGGCCCAGCCCTCCATCGCCCGCTGCGAGACGATCCTCCGGGCGAGCTTGATGCCCTCGGTCATCACCCGGATGTCGTGCGGATCGGTGAAGTACCGCGGGTCCACCCGGGGCTTGTCGCGGAAGTCCCGGGTGCGCAGCCGGACCGTGCCGATCGAGCGGCTGCGGGTGACGTTCGGGGTGAGGCAGAAGCCGTTCTCCGTCGTCGGGTAGCCCTGCCGCGCGGTGTGCATGTCGAAGGGCACCGAGCCGTAGTGGAACATCAGGTCCGGGCGGTCCAGGCCCGGCTCGGTGGTGGTGAAGATGCCGATCTCCCACCACTGCGTCGATTCCCGCGGCATCGGCTGCTTCGCGTCCCAGCCGATCACGCCCTCCGGGTGGTCCTGGAGGTTCGAGCCGACGCCGGGGGAGTCGACCAGCACGTCCACCCCGACCTCGCGCAGGTGCTCGGCCGGGCCGATGCCGGAGAGCATGAGCAGCTTCGGGGTGTCGATGGCGCCGGTGGACAGCACCACCTCGCGCCGCGCCCGCACGGTCCGGGTGCGGATGAGGTCCGGGTCCAGGTAGGCCACGCCGGTGGCGCGCTTGCCGTCGAACACGACCTTCTTGGCGCGCACCTCGGTGCGCACCTCCAGGTTCGGGCGCTTGCCGATGATCGGGTGCAGGTAGGACACCGAGGACGAGGAGCGGGTGCCGTCCTCGCGGGCGTTGATCTGGAACCAGTTCGCCCCGTGCGTGACCGTCTTCCCCGAGTTGAACTCGGTGATCGGGATCCCGGCCTCCTCGCAGGCCCGCAGCAGCGCGACCCCGGACGGGTCCTTCGGCGGCACGCTGCGCAGCGTCACGGGACCGCTGCGGCCGTGGTGCTCGCCGGGGCCGTCGTTGGTCTCCAGCCGCTTGTAGAGCGGGAAGACGTCCTTCGCGCTCCAGCCCGTGGCGCCCATCGCCGCCCACTCGTCGAGGTCCTCGGCCGGGGCCCAGAACGCGATGCACGAGTTGTGCGAGGAGCAACCGCCGAGCACCCGGGCGCGGGCGTGACGCATGTAGGAGTTGCCCTGCTCCTGCGGCTCCACCTGGTAGTCCCAGTCGTAGCCGGACTCCAGCAGCGCCATCCAGCGGTCCAGCTCCAGGACCGCCTTGTCGCCCACGTCGGACGGGCCCGCCTCCAGCAGGCACACCGTCGTGTCGGGGTTCTCGGACAGCCGCGCGGCCACGGCGGCGCCGGCGCTGCCGCCGCCCACCACCACGTAGTCGAACTCTTCGGTCATGCTCACAGCTCCGTTTCCGCTCGGGACAGGGCCGGTTCCGGGTCCTCGGTGGGGTCCGCGGCGCTGGCCGCGTGGTCGGCGAGCACCCCGACGCGGTGCCGCTGGACGAACCAGTAGTAGGCGAAGCCGCCGACCGCCGCGACGCCCACGAACAGCACCGAGCTCCACTGCAGGTACCAGTGGAACGGCGGTTCGGCGTTGTAGACCTCGTTGCGCGGCCAGGCCAGGTTCACCGTCATGCCCGTGCCCCACAGCACGGCGAGCACGTTGACCGGCAGGCCCCAGCGGCCCAGCGAGAACCGCCCCTCCTGCTTCGCCGACGACCACTGGCCGCGCAACCGCGCCACCAGCATCGGGACCGTCACCAGCAGGTACGAGATGTAGATCAGGATGATCGCCAGGCTGGTGACGGCCGAGAAGATCTGCGGCTGCCCGATGTTGACCACCAGCAGCACCACCGCGATCACGCCGATCACCACGGCGGGCACCACCGGGGTCTGGAACCGCGGGCTCACCCGCGCCAGCCTGGACCCGCCCGGCAGCGCGTTGTCCCGGGCCATCGCGAACGCGATGCGGATCGCGGCGGTGTGCACCGCCAGCACGCAGACCGTGATCGCCACGAACACGACGAGCAGGAACAGCCGGCCGACCAGCGGCCCCAGCGCGTCGGTGAGCACGAACTGCAGGCCGTCCTCGGTCAGCTCCGGCGCGGTGAGGTCGCGGGCCGCCATCAGCGCCAGCAGGATGATCAGGCCGCCGAGCGCGAACGAGGCGATCAGCGACCGCAGGATCGCCTTCGGCGCGTTGCGGTGCGGGTCGATGGATTCCTCGCCGAGCGAGGAGGCGGTGTCGAAGCCGTACATCACGTAGGAGGAGGCGATCGCGGCCACGAGGAACGCGCCCAGGTAACCGCTGCCGCCGTAGGCGTCCCCGGTGCCCTGGGTGTCGAGCACGACCTCCGGCCCCCGCGTGGCGAACACGGCCAGCACCAGGATCAGCAGCACCGCCGCGACCAGCTCGATCGCCACGCCCGCGCTGTTGATCCGCGCCATCAGCTTGACTCCGAAGGCGTTGACCAGCGTGGTGAACACGATCAGCGCGCTGGCCAGCAGCACGCCGTTGGCCGCCTCGGTGGTCCCGGTCCCGTCGCCGACGATCTGGAAGGCGCCCCAGATCTGCGGCAGCGTGTGCTGGTAGGCCAGCGCGGTCGCCGAGATCGAGACGATCGAGGCCAGCAGCATCATCCAGCCCGCCAGCCAGGCGACGTGCTTGCCGCCGAGCCGCTTCGACCAGTTGTAGATCGATCCGGCGATGGGGTAGTGCGAGGCCAGCTCCGCGAAGCTCAACGCCACCATCAGCTGCCCGAGGAACACCAGCGGCCAGGACCACCAGTAGGCCGGGCCGCCGAAGGAGAGCCCGAAGTAGGACAGCTGGAAGGTGCCGGTCAGCACGGAGATGTAGCTGATTCCCGCGGCGAACGTGTGGAACGAACCGAGGGTTCTCCTCAGCTTGTTGGTGTAGCCGAACTCGCTGAGCTCGGCGTCACCGGAGGGCGCGCTCATGCCCGAACTCCTTCTCCGCGCCCGCCCCGCGCGGGCTGCGCGGGGCGGGCGGCGAGTGATCGTTGCGCGATGAAGGGGACTCCTGGCCCGCTCAGCGGCCGTCGAACCACCGCGGCGGCGCGGGGCGCAGGTTCTGGTGGATGTGCTTGGCCTCCTGGTACTCGCCGAGACCGGCGCGGCCGAGCTCGCGGCCCACCCCGGACTGCTTGAACCCGCCCCACTCCGCCTGCGGCAGGTAGGGGTGGAAGTCGTTGATCCAGATGGTGCCGTGCCGCAGCCGGTGCGCGACGCGCTGCGCGCGGCTCACGTCGGAGCTGAACACCGCGCCCGCCAGGCCGTAGCAGGTGTCGTTGGCGATGCGCACGGCGTCGTCCTCGTCGGTGAACCGCTCCACGGTCAGCACCGGGCCGAAGGACTCCTCGGTGACCGCGGCGGAGCCCTGCCGGACCTCGTCGAGGACCGTCGGCAGGTAGTAGTGCCCGTCGCGGAACCGCTCGCCCTCGGGGCGCGCGCCGCCGGTGCGCAGCACGGCGCCCTCCTCGACGGCCTTCGCGACGTACCGGGAGACCTTCTCCAGGTGCGCGGCAGAGATCAGCGGACCGGTCTCGGCGTCGGGGTCGAACGGGCCGCCGAGGCGGATGCGCTCCGCGCGGCGCACCACCTCGTCGACGAAGCGGTCGTGGATCTCGTCCTGCACGATCAGCCGCGCCCCGGCCGAGCAGACCTGCCCGGAGTGCAGGAACACCGCCATCAGGGCGTAGTCCACGGCGGTGTCGAAGTCCGCGTCGGCGAACACGACGTTGGGGTTCTTCCCGCCCAGCTCCAGCGCGACCTTCTTCACGGTCGCCGCGGCGGCCGCGGCCACCTCGCGGCCGGTGTGCAGGCCGCCGGTGAACGAGACCAGGTCGACGTCCGGGTGCTCGGAGAGCACCGCGCCGACCTCGGCCCCGGTCCCCAGCACCAGGTTGCCGACCCCGGCGGGCAGCCCGGCCTCGGTGAGCGCGCGCATCAGTAGAATCGCGGTGCTGGGGGTGAGCTCGCTGGGCTTGAGCACGAAGGTGTCGCCGGCGGCGATCGCGGGCGCGACCTTCCAGGCCACCTGCAGCAGCGGGTAGTTCCAGGGCGTGATCATGCCGCAGACGCCGACGGGCTCGTAGCGCACGCGGCTGAACGAATCGGGCGAACCGGTGTCGATGACGCTGCCGCCGTCGGTGCCCGCGATCTTGCCGAAGTAGCGGAAGCAGGCGGCGATGTCGTCCATGTCGTATTCGCTCTCCACCAGCCGCTTGCCGGTGTCGCCGGATTCGGCGCGGGCGAACTCGTCCTTGTCCCGGACCAGCAGGTCCGCCACCCGCAGCAGCAGGTCGCCGCGCTCCCAGGCGGAGGTCTGCGGCCAGCTCCCCTCGTCGAAGGCGGTCCGGGCGGCGCGCACGGCGCGTTCGGCGTCGGCGCGGTCGCCCTCCGAGACGGTGGCCACGAGGGCGCCGTCGGCGGGACTGCGGATCTCGCGGGAGCCGCCCGCGGCGGCGGGCTGCCAGGTTCCGTCGATGAACAGCGTGCTCGGGCCTGCGGTGTTCGACATAGGTGTCCCTGCTGGTCCTTCGTCCGATCGGGTCTCGGTGCGGCGCGGGATCGCGCGGGCGGCGGCCGGTGCCGGTGTCGCGGGCGGGCCGGAGGGCCCGGTCGCGGGGGCACCCGGGTCGGGGTCCGGGGCGGTGTTGGCGCTGCCCGGCGGTCCCGGCCGCGTCGTCGGCAGACCCTAGCACCGGATGTGTACACCTGTACATCATCGAGCGCGCCGCGACGCCGCCGGACGTGCTCTGACCAGCTCGGACGTGGTGAAGGTGATGTGGCGCGCAACGGCCCCCGCGATGCGCGTGGCAGGCTTGGGACATGTCGACGACGGAGTCCGCGACCCGCCGAAAAGATCCGGCCCGGCGGGAGCGCATCGCGCGCGCGGCGATCACCGTCGTCGCCGAACGCGGCATCGAGAAGCTCACCCACCGCGCCGTCGCGGCCGCCGCCGAGGTGCCGCTGGGCTCCACGACCTACTACTTCCGCACCCTCGACGACCTGCTCGCCGAGGCGCTGCGGCACTCCGCGCGCGACGACGTCGCCGAGCTGCGGTCCTGGGCCGAGGCCGTCGACGGCGGCGCGGAGCTGGCCGTCGCCCTCGGTGACCTGGTGCTGCGCTACCTCGGCCCGCACCGCACCCGCACCGTCGTGCAGCACGAGCTCTACATCGCCGCGCTGCACCGCCCGGCGCTCGCGCACGTCAGCGCCGAATGGGACGCCGCACTGGTGGAGCTGTTCACCTCCTACACCGATCCCGTTACCGGAAGAGCCCTTTCGGCGGTTTTCTGCGGGCTGCTCCTGCAGGGCATCGTCCGAGAGTCGGTGCCGAGTCGAGACGAAATCGAAACCACTTTTCGGCGAGTGCTGCTCCCGGTTGGGAATCGCTGACACAGCAAGGATTTCCGGCCGTTCGGCTCACCCCTCCGTCGCGGATCTCCGCTCGATTTCGGAAATCCGATCAGTTGATCTTATGCGCTCCGCGGGTGGAGAATGGGCCCAGCGATCCGTATCACCGGCACCCGCCGCGTGACCGGGCGGGCATCGGCGTCGGAGCAGCGTCGCCGAGCCGATCCGCCCGGGTGCCGCCGGTTCCGCCGGCGGCAGCACGAGGCGGGTGGACCGGTGCGTGACGGACATTGCCGCGTCGGGGCGTGGCTCGCTCCCAGCAGGACAAACTGATGATCAATCTCAGTGGGGTGAGACCGTGGGCTACCACAACGAAGATCGTGAACTCGTGCCGCTCAAGTCGGATTTCGACACCGTCTGGTACGGCTACCGCCGCTCCCAGGTCCGCTTCTACATCCAGCAGACCGACGCCGAGGTGCGGATGCTGACCGAGGACCGGGACGCCGCGCTGAGCCAGGTCGACGACCTGTCCTCGCAGCTCGAACAGGCGCGCTCCGAGATCGAGGCGCTGCGCGCGCAGCTCGACGAGGTGTGCCGCAGTCCCGTCGAGGAGTCCGGTCTGTCCGACCGCCTCCGCAGGATGGTGCGGCTGGCCCACGACGAGGCCGAGGAGGTGGTGTCCTCCGCCCAGGCCGCCGCCGAGCACGAGTGGGCCCGCGCCGAGCAGTCCGCCGCCGAGCTGCGCGCCCGCTACGAGAACCTCGTCCGCGAGGCCGACCAGTGGCGCAGGCAGTCCGAGACGCAGCGCAACGAGGCGCTCGCCGAGACCCGCCGCGACATCCAGCGGATGGCCCGCGAGGCCGAAGCGCACCGGCGCAAGCAGGACCACGCCGCCGAGGCGCGCCGCACCCAGGTGGAGACGGACTTCGAGATCTCCATGGCCGCCCGCCGCGACGAGGCCAACCGCGTGCAGGCCGAGCGCGAGCAGCGCAGCCGCGACGAGGCCCGCCGCCGCGTCCTGGAGGCCACCGCCGAGGCCGAGCGCCGCATCCGCCGGGCCGACGAGCACTCCGCCGCGATGCTGCGGATGCGCCAGGACCTCGCCAAGCGGGTCCGGGCCGCGCAGCAGATCATGGCCGACGCGGAGCCGTTCCTCGGCGACGTCGAAGCGGGCACCATGACGGAGCGCTCCGACTCCTACGCCGCCGGAGTCGTGCACGGCGGGCTGCTGGAGGACGCGGAGGTCGACGTGCCGCGCCAGCGCACCAGGCCGGCCGCCGCTCCGGAGGAGGCCGAGGTCCCGGTCGAGGCCGTCACCGGCTGACCGCGCGAGGCACCGGGGGTGAGCGGAGCGCCGACGGCGGCCGGTCCGCTCACCCCGCGCCGCACTTCCGCGCCGCGACGATCCGCATTAGGTTGGTCGCGTCCGGTGATCAGCCTTCACCGGCGGCGGGAGGGGGCGCGGATGCGGATCCGACGATGGATCGCGGGGCTCGCGGCCGGGTGCGCCGTGCTGGCGGGACTGCCCGCCGCCGCTGACCCGGCCGGGACCGACGAGTTGCGCGACCGCCTGGACGCGGTGCCCGGCCTGACCGTGCTCGGGGAACGCCCCACCGAACCCGGGTTCCGGCTGTTCGACCTCACCTACGCCCAGCCCGCGGACCACCGCGATCCCGCGGCGGGAGCGTTCGAGCAGCGCCTCACCCTGCTGCACCGCGACCTCGCCCGGCCCACGGTCGCCTACACCACCGGCTACGGGTTGCCCGCGCGGGCGAGCCGCACCGAGCCGACCCGGCTCGTCGACGGCAACCAGATCGCGCTGGAACACCGCTTCTTCACCCCGTCCCGACCCGCCGACCCGGACTGGGCGGACCTCAACATCTGGCAGGCCGCCACCGACGAGCACCGGGTCATCCAGGCGCTGCGCTCGATCTACGCGGGTCGCTGGCTTACCACCGGCGCCAGCAAGGGCGGCATGACCGCCGTCTACCACCGCCGCTACTACCCGCGCGACGTCGACGCCACCATCGCCTACGTCGCCCCCAACGACGTCATCAACGACCGGGACCGCTACGACGAGTTCCTGGCCACCGTCGGTGACGAGTCCTGCCGCGCCGCGCTCACCGCCGCGCAGCGGGACGCCCTGACCCGACGCCCCGAACTGCTGGAGCGCCTCACCGCCCACGCCGCCGCCGAGGGCCTCACCTTCGACCGGATCATCGGTGCCCCGGACCGGGCGCTGGAAGCGGTGGTCGTGGACGCGCCGTTCGCGTTCTGGCAGTACCGGGGCCCGCAGGACTGCGCCGCGATCCCGGCGCCCGGGGCGAGCCTCGACGAGCTGTGGAACTTCTTCGACGAGACGGTGGAGTTCTCCTCCTACGCCGACCAGGGCCTCGAGGCGTACGTGCCGTACTACTACCAGGCCGGTACCCAGCTGGGCTGGCCCGCCGTCTCGGACGAGCCGCTGGCCGACCTGCTGCACCACCGCTCCATCGGGGAGCCCCGCAACCTCGTGCCCCGCGACATCGACATGCGCTTCCGGCCCGGTGCGATGGCGGAGATCGCCGCCTGGGTCGCCGCGCGGGGTTCGGAGCTGATGTTCGTCAACGGTTCCGCCGATCCGTGGAGCGCCGAACCGTTCCGGCTCGGACCGGGCAGCCGGGACTCCTACGACTACCTCGTGCCCGGCGGCAACCACGGTTCCAAGATCGAGGACCTGCCGGCGGCCGAGCGCGCCGAGGCGGAGGCCACCGTGCGCCGCTGGGCCGGTGCGGAGCAGCTGCCCGCGCGAGCGCGCACGGCGCTGGACCGGGATGACCTGCTGCCGCGCACCCCGCCCCTGCTGCCCTGACGAATCGCACCGGGCCTGGACCGGCTCGAGCCTGAGGTGGGACCTTCAGCGGCCGAGCCGCCAGCAGGACGAGGATCGAGCGGCGAGTCCCGGGAGCAGGGGATCAGGCGGTCTTGGCCGCCGTCCGCTTGGCGGCGAACCTGTCGTAGGCGGACATCAGCGTCCGGTGCAGCGGTCGTTCCACCAGCTTCGTCAACGCCCAGCCCAGCAGCACGCCGTTGGCCACGAACGCGACCGTCTGCAAGGTCGGTCCCACGCCGAGGTCCTGCAACCGCCGGGCGACCACGTAGCCCAGCGTCTGGTGCATGAGGAACACGCCGTAGGAGATCCCCGCGAACCACTGGATCGGCCGCCACGCCCACTGCGGCACCACCCGGTTCCAGTCCGGGCCGCGCGCGGTCAGCGCCACCACGAGCATGCCCACGCACACCGCCGCCGTCGAACCCCAGTCGGCCACCAGGCCCTCGGGGGTCTCGGCGTAGTTGTGCAGCGCCTGGCCGAACATGCAGGCCGCCAGCAGCACCGCGAAGTGCGGGGTGCCGATCCGCTTCGTCGACCACAACCAGATCGCCACGCCCACCACGAACAGGTGCCAGCGGTGCATCCCGATGCCGTCCACGACCGTCCGATACCACTCCGGCGGCTGGGTCACCCGCAGCGGCCACTGGGCGGCCGGGATCAGCACCGCCGCCCACAGCACCAGCAGGATGCGGCGGCCGTGCCCGAAGCGGCTGGCGTAGAGCAGCGCCGCCGCCGTGAAGCCCATCAGCTGAAGCGGCACCGTCCAGTGCGAACCGTCGATGTAGGGGTAGTCCGAGGGATGCCAGTTCCACAGCATCAGCAGGTTCGACACCAGGTCGGAGCCGCTCGGCTCGAACCAGCCCTCGATCGGCAGCAGCCGGATCCCGATGAAGACCAAGACCACCGAGGCCAGGAACGGCGGGAGCAGCCGCGCGATGCGGCCCCACCAGTACCGGGGCAGCGAACCGCGCCCGATCGTGACGCACGCGAAGTACGCCGAGATGACCAGCAGCAGGCTCGCGCCGACCTGGTACGGAAAGACGATCTTGCGCGGGATCAGCTCCGGGTGCAGGAAGACGCTGAGGAACGTCGCGTGGTACAGCATCACCAGACCGACGCAGCCCGCCCGCACCACGTCCCAGCTGATCTTGCGATTGCTCCGCGTGCCCGAGCGAGCTCGTGCTGGCGCAGTGGTTCCTTCAGGCACGCCGTTACGGTACCAATCGGGTAATTCCCCGCCGTGACCCAACCGCTGGACAAAGCCACTCTTGAGAGTGATGGGCGCCATGTCGGCTGCGACGCGGCCTGGAGCTCGGTCGAGGCCACGATTGCTCCGAACGGGTGAGTCGGGGGATCGGGTTGATCGACTTCCCGAGCGGCCCGGTCGTCGGCGCTCCTCGGCCGCGAGCTGACCCCTCGCAGCCCTGCTGCTCGCGGGCTCCGGCGAAGGGCCACCTACTCCAGCCGGGCGCCGTCGAGCAGCACCGAACCCGGCTGATCGGCCGCGATCAGGCCGATGCGTGCCGCGCCGGCGCCGAGCGGGTGCGCGCGCAGCGCCGCCAGGCCGGCCCCCGCCTGCGCCCCGGCCACCACCACGACCACCCGGCCCTCGCAGGCCAGGTGCAGCGGATCGACCCCGAGCAGCTGCGCGGCCACCCGCACCTCGCGGCGCACCGGGACCGCCTCCGCCAGCAGCCGCACCGAGACCCGGGAGGCGCGAGCGACCTCCGCCAGCGCGGCGGCCACCCCGCCCCGCCCGGCCGTGCGCAGCACCCGGACCCCGGCCGCGGCCGCGAGCAGCGCCGCCACCGGCTCGTGCAGGGGAGCCGAGTCCGAGCGCACGTCGTCCCGCCCCAGCACCAGCGCGCCCCCGTGCTCGCCCACCGGTCCCGAGACCAGCACCGCGTCGCCGGGCCGCGCCCGCGACACGCCCAGCCGGTGCCGACCCCGGATGACGCCCACCCCGGTCACGTCGATCCGGCAACCCCCGTCCCCGGCCGGCGTCGACGGCGGGAGCACCGAGGACGACCCGGCGACCACTCGCACACCCGCCCGGTCCGCCGCCGCGCGCATCCCGTGCAGGATCCGCCGCAGGTCCTCGGTGGGGAGGTCGGCCGCGACCGCGAGGCCCGCCACCAGGTAGCGGGGGAGCGCGCCCGCGGTGGCGAGCGCGTTCACCGCCCCGTGCACCGCCAGCTCCCCGAGCGAACCGCCGGGGAAGAACAACGGCCG
The DNA here is from genome assembly GCF_047200635.1 of Saccharopolyspora antibiotica. Lineage (NCBI taxonomy): Bacteria > Bacillati > Actinomycetota > Actinomycetes > Pseudonocardiales > Pseudonocardiaceae > Saccharopolyspora > Saccharopolyspora antibiotica. The sequence goes on from NZ_JBJZOI010000013.1 coordinate 106,637, forward strand.
GGCCGCGACCGAGTCGGTGACGAACGCGGGCTTCCCGGCCACGCCCCCGTCCGGAGGTCCGTCCGGGAAGGTCGCCGCGACCAGGGCGCGCACCGCCGGACCGCACCCGAGCACCGGGCCCATCCGCACCTCCGAGCGGTCGATCACCGAGCTGCCAGCCTCGGTGCGACCCGGTGCGACCACAAATCGAGCGGCCCTGGCTCGCTCGAACGAGCGCGGTTCAGCTCCCGGCGGGCGGCGCGGGCAGGCCGTGCACCGGCACCACGTCCGAGGGCGCGCGCGGTGCCGGAGCGGCGCTCACCGGCCGCGGCGGGCGCGCCGCCCGGCGACCCTCCTGGCGGGGGAGGACGACGGGGTGGTCGGGCAGGATCACCGGCGAGCACAGCAGCACGCCCCGCGCGCCCCGGTCACCGATGAGCACCGGCCAGGTGTTGACGTTGGCGCAGCCCGAGGCCAGCCCGGCCGCCCACTCCGGCGGTTCGAGCGCCGAGACGAACTGCCCGCCGCGCACCACCAGCACCGAGTGCGCCGCCGCCAGCGAACGCCGCAGCACGTCCTCGCGGGTGTCGGCGGTGCCCGGGTGCCAGCGCTCCCGGTTCTCCACCCGCACCCGCAGCAGCCTCACGCCGCGCACGCCGGGCACCGGCCGCGACTCGACCACGACGCGGCCCGGCACCCGCAGCCGGTGCCAGATCGCGCCCGACCCGCGATCGGTCCCGGCGGGCAGCGCGAACTCGACGGTCCGGGAGCTGGTGAGCGAGCCGAGCTCCGCGCGGATCGGCAGCTCCCGGCCGACGCCCTCGTCCCAGGCCCCGTCACCGCTGCGGCAGCGCAGCTGCAGGCAGCGCACGTGCACGTCCACCGCGATCGGCCCGCGCCCCTGCACCAGGCACTCCGTCTGCGCGAACCAGTTCTCCGCCGGCCCGGCGCCGCGCGGGGCGAGCACGCCGAACTGGAAGCGCATCTCGCTGCGCAGCGCGCGGTCGTGCGGGGACGTCGCCGGGGCGTGGCAGGACCGGTGCGATCGGAACAGGACCGCGTCCGCGACGGCTCGTGCCTCGATCAGCGTCATGCCGCCACCTCCCCGCGGTCCTGGCCTCCGGCGGCCGTGACCACGGGCAGTCTCAGCCCGCGCGCGGCACCCCGCAACGCCGCCGCGCCCGGCGGTCAGGAAACCCAGCGGTAGCGGCGCTCCGGGCGCCCGGTCCCGCCGTAGCGCAGCCGAACCTCGGCCCGCCCGGTGTCGACGAAGTGCTCCAGGTACTTGCGCGCCGACACCCGGGACAGCTCGGCTTCGCCCGCGCACTCGGAGGCCGACAGGTCCCCGCCGTTCGCCGCTGCCTCGCGCAGCACCCGCGCCACCACCGAGGCCGTCTCGCTCGACACCCCCTTCGGCGTCGTCGCCGGGCGCGGGGGAGTGCCGAAGAGCCGGTCGATCTGCTGCTGATCGGCCGGGGCGTCGCCGGGCAGCTCGCGCAGCCGGTCGTGCAGCGCGCGGAAGTGCTCGAGCTGCTCGCGCAGGGCCTCGAAGCTGAACGGCTTGATCAGGTAGTGCACCGCGCCCCCGCGCACCGCCCCGCGCACCGTATCCAGGTCGTGCGCGGCGCTGATCACCAGCACGTCCGGCTCGGCGCCGGGCCGCGCCCCGGCGCGCATCGAGCGCAGCACGCTGAGCCCGTCCACGTCCGGCAGGTAGATGTCCAGCAGCACCAGCTCGGGCCGCAGCTCCTCGACCGCCCGCAGCGCGTCCGCCCCGGAGTGCGCGACCCCGGCCACCTCGAAGCCCTCGACGCGGCCGACGTAACCGCTGTGGATCTTGGCGACCATGAAGTCGTCGTCCACCACCAGCACCTTGATCACGACGCCACCTCCGCGTGCCCCGGCAGCCGGGCGGTGAACACGGCGCCGTGCTCGTTGCGGACCTGCACCGACCCGCCCCGCCGGTGGCAGATCCGCCGGGTCAGCGCCAGGCCGAGCCCGCGCTCCCCGTCGCGCGCCGCCTTCGTGCTGAAACCGTGCCGGAACACCTCCGCCACGATCTCCGGCGCCACCCCCGGACCGGTGTCGCGGACCTCCAGCGTGACCACGTCCCCGGCGTGGCGCAGGTCCACCTCGATCCGCTCGTCGCCGGAAGCACCGTCGACGGCGTCCAGCGCGTTGTCCACCAGGTTCCCCAGCACCGTCGTCACGTCCGCGGACAGCTGCTCGTCGATCTCGCCGAGCGCGCTGCCCTCGGTCAGCCGCAGCCCCACCCCGCGCTCGGCGGCGAGGCTGGCCTTGGCGATCAGCAACGCGGCCGTCGGCGGGTCGGTGATGCGGGAGGAGACCTCCGCCTGCCACTGCCCCCGGCTGTGGCTCACCCGGTCGACGAAGCGGGCCAGCTCCTCGTGCTCGCCCAGCTCCAGCAGCCCGGAGATGGTGTGCAGCCGGTTGCTGAACTCGTGCGCCTGGGCGCGCAGCGTGTCGGTGGTGGCGCGGTGCGCGGCGAGCTCCTGGCGCAGGTCGACGAGCTCCGTGCGGTCCCGCATGGTGATCACCGCGCCGATCGAGGAGATCGGCATCCGGTTCAGCACCACGACCCGGCCCCGGCGCAGCACGATCTGGTCCACGCCCGAGGTGCGGCCGGTGAGCACGTCCCGCGCCCGGTCGTTGAGGTCCAGCTCGTCGATGCGCCGCCCCACGCAGTCGGCGGGCAGCGCGAGCAGGTCGCGGGCCTGGTCGTTGACGAGGGTGATCCGGTTCTGCTGGTCCGCGCCGAGCACGCCCTCGCGGATGCCGTGCAACATCGCTTCCCGGTGCTCGACCAGCCGCGTGATCTCCTGCGGTTCCAGCCCGAGCGTCTGGTGCTTGACCCGCCGCGCCAGCAGCACCGAGCCGGCGACGGCGAGGAAGGTCGCGAAGGCCAGCAGCGCCAGCGGATCGCCGGGTGCGCGGCGCAGGGCGGCGAGCAGGTCGGGGGTGCGCCGGCCCGCCGCGACCACGCCCGCCTGCCGGGCCCCGTCCCCGATCACCGGCACGTGCGCCACCAGGTAGTCCTCCCCGTCCGCCCCGCGGACGTCGCCGACCCAGGCCCGGCCGCGCAGCGCGGTGCTCGCCCCCAGCGGTAGCGGCTGCCCGCGCTGGCCGGGATCGGGCGAGGTCAGCACGATGCCCCGCGCGTCGGCGATGATCACTTCGTCGGCGCCGGAGAGGCTGCGGGCGCTCTCGGCGAAGATCGGCAGCGCGTCCCGGTTCACCGGGTCGCGCAGGCTCAGCCGCACCCCGTCGGTTGCCGCCAGGTCCTCGGCCACCGACAGCATCCGCCTGCCCTCGGTGCTGCGGAACGCGGCGTTCGACTGCGACACCGAGAACACCGCGACCGAGGCCAGCAGCACCAGGATGATCACCAGCTGCCAGCCGAGCAGCTGGCGGGACAGCGGCCCGCGCACGACCCACCTCCTCGCCGCCTCGCGTGTGCCCCGACGCTAACCCGCTGACCTGCGCCGCCGGTGCGAAGGGTCCCCAGTGGACCGGCTGACACAACGAACACAACCACCGTTACGTCCGGAAGGAGGACAACGGGACCTCCGATCTGCAGCATGATCCGAGTCACGTTCCCACCACAACGGAGAGGCGGGATCCCCGTGCGGATGCACAGTGCGCTGTCCGCGATCGCGTCGCTGCTGCTCGTGCTGCTGGTGCCACCGCTGGTGAGCAGCAGCTCCGGCGACGAGACCGAACAGCAGATCCGCGGCCTGCGGATGCTCGTGCCCAATTCGCCCGGCGGCGGTTACGACATCACCGCCCGCACCGCGGTGAAGGCGATGGAGGACGCCGAGCTCAACAGCAACGTCGAGGTGTTCAACCTCCCCGGCGCGGGCGGCACGGTCGGTCTCGGCCGGGTCGTGAGCGAGCGCGGCAACGGCAAGCTCGCGATGTCCATGGGCCTCGGCGTCGTCGGCAGCGTCTACACCAACCACTCGCCGGTGTCCCTGCAGGACACCACCCCGGTCGCCAAGCTCGTCGAGGAGCCGAACGTCGTCGTCGTGGCGAAGGACTCCCCGTACCGCAGCTTCGACCAGCTGGTCACCGACTGGAAGAACGATCCCGGCGGCACCCCGGTCGGCGGCGGTTCCTCGCCCGGTGGACCGGACCACCTGGCCCCGATGCTCATGGCCAAGGCGGCCGGGCTGAACCCCAAGCAGGTCAACTACGTCCCCTTCGACGGCGGCGGCGAGCTGCTGGCCTCGGTGCTCGGCGGCAAGGTCGCCTTCGGCGTCTCCGGTCTGGGCGAGTACCGCGACCAGATCGAGGCGGGGGAGCTGCGGGTGCTGGCCGTGACCGGCCCGGAGCGGCTGCCCGGCGTGGACGCGCCGACGCTGCGCGAGGTCGGGCTGGACGTGCTGTTCACCAACTGGCGCGGCATCGTCGCCCCGCCGGGCCTGTCCGAGACCGACCGCACCAAGCTCGTCGGCCTGTTCACCCGGCTCAACCAGTCCCCGGAGTGGCAGGAGGCCATGCGCCGCAACGGCTGGACCCCGGCGTTCCAGCACGGCCCGGAGTTCGGGCGATTCCTGGCCGAGGAGAACGACCGGGTCGTCTCCGTGCTCGAGGAGTTGGGACTCGCATGAACACCACCCGAACTTCCCGGCGGCAGTGGCTCAGGGAGCACTCCGAGCTGGGCATCTGCCTGCTGCTCGGTGCGCTCGGCGCGGTCGTGCTGATCGACGCGGCCACCATCGCCACCGACTTCACCCAGCGCGGGCCGGTCGGCCCGAAGACGGTCCCGCTCATCATCGGCGCGCTGCTGCTGGTGGTCGCGGTGCTGCTGGCCCGCGACGTGCTGCGCGGCGGCCGCGGCGAGGCCGAGGCGGGCGAGGACGTCGACCTGGACGCGCCGAGCGACTGGCGCACCGTGCTGATGCTGACCGCGGCGTTCCTGGCGAACGCGGCGCTGATCGGCATCATCGGCTTCCCGCTGTCCGGAATGATCCTGTTCTGGGGCTCGGCGTACGCGCTGGGCAGCCGGAACACCGTGCGCGACCCGATCATCTCCGCGGTGCTCTCGGTCGGCACCTACGTCGTGTTCAACCACTTGCTCGGTGTGCCCCTGCCCGGCGGACCGCTGATGGGGGTGTTGTGACCGTGGAATCCTCGTTCGACCTGCTGATGCAGGGGTTCGCCACCGCGTTGACCCCGATGAACCTGGTGTGGGCCGCGATCGGCGTGCTGCTGGGCACCGCGATCGGCGTGCTGCCCGGCATCGGGCCCGCGATGGCGGTGGCGCTGCTGCTGCCCGTCACCTACGCGCTGGAACCGACCGCGGCGTTCATCATGTTCGCCGGGATCTACTTCGGCGGCATGTTCGGCGGCTCCACCACCTCCATCCTGCTCAACACCCCCGGCGAGAGCGCCGCGGTGGTCGCGGCGATGGAGGGCAACCCGATGGCCCGCCAGGGCCGGGGCGCGCAGGCGCTGGCCGCGGCCGCGATCGGGCACTTCATCGGTGCGCTGATCGGCATCACGCTGCTGACGCTGCTGGCGCCGACGGTCGCGTCGCTGGCGGTGAACATCGGGGCGCCGGACTACCTCGCGGTGATGGTGCTGGCCTTCATCGCGGTCACCTCGGTGCTGGGCAACTCGCGGATCCGCGGGTTCGCCTCGCTGCTCATCGGGCTCACCATCGGGCTGATCGGGCTGGACGAGATGACCGGCCAGCAGCGGCTCACCTTCGGGATGCTGCCGCTGGCCGACGGAATCGACGTGGTCATCGTGGCGGTCGGGCTGTTCGCCATCGGTGAGTCGCTGTGGGTCGCCGCGCACCTGCGGCACACCTCCGGCAAGCCGATCCCGGTGGGCACGCCGTGGCTGGGCAAGGAGGACCTGCGGCGCTCCTGGAAGCCGTGGCTGCGCGGGCCGCTCATCGGGTTCCCGTTCGGCGCGATCCCCGCGGGCGGCGCGGAGATCCCCACCTTCCTGTCCTACGTCACCGAGAAGCGGCTCTCCCGTCACCGGGACGAGTTCGGCAAGGGCGCCATCGAGGGCGTCGCCGGTCCCGAGTCCACCTCCAGCGCGTCCGCGGCCGGGACCATGGTCTCGATGCTGACCCTGGGCCTGCCGACCACGGCGGTCGCGGCGGTCATGCTCGCCGCGTTCCAGCAGTACGGGATCCAGCCGGGCCCGCTGCTGTTCCAGCGGGAGTCCGACCTGGTGTGGGCGCTCATCGCGAGCATGTTCATCGGCTCGGTGCTGCTGCTGGTGCTGAACCTGCCGCTGGCGCCGGTGTGGGCGAAGCTGCTGCAGATCCCCCGCCCGTACCTGTACGCGGGGATCCTCTTCTTCGCCAGCATCGGGGCGTACGCGGTCGGCGGGTCCGCGCTGGACCTGCTGGTGCTGTTCGTGGTCGGGCTGATCGGATTCGCGATGCGCCGCTACGGGTTGCCGGTGCTCCCGGCGATCATCGCGGTGATCCTCGGCCCCACCGCCGAGCAGCAGATGCGGCGCGCGTTGCAGATCAGTGACGGCCAGGTCGTCGGTTTGATCAACACGCCGTTCTCGCTCACCGTCTACGCCGTGGTCCTGGTGATCCTGGCGTGGCCGCTGATCGGCCGGGCGCTGCGCCGCCGCCGCCCGGCTGAGCAGGGACGGGACCAGGAGGAGGACCGGGCGGAGGTCTGATCGCAGCATCGCCACGACGCCCCTCGGACCAGGCCCGCACCGCGCCCCGGCGGTGCGGGCCCCTGGCTTCCGGCCCCAGATGATCACGTGAAGAACTACACTCCGGCGGGTGGCGGAATACCGGATCGATGATCTCGCCCGCGCCGCCGGCACCACGGTGCGCAACGTGCGGGTCTACCAGGATCGGGAGCTGCTGCCCGCGCCGCGTCGCCAGGGCAGGTTGGCCATCTACTCGGACGCGCACCTGGTGCGGCTCCGCATGATCATCAACATGCTGGAGCGCGGTTACGCGTTCGCCCAGATCAAGGAGATGCTCTCGGCCTGGGCGGCGGGTCGCAGCCTCGGCGACCTGCTCGGGCTCGAGGAGGTCATGGGCGAGTCCTGGGCCGAGCAATCGCCGCGGGTGTTCTCGCTCGCCCAGCTGCGCGCGATGTTCCGCGGTCAGCTCACCCAGGCCAACATCCGCCGCGCCCTCGAACTGAACCTGCTGGAGCGCTGGGGCGCGCGGTTCGTCGCCCCCACCCCGCAGCTGCTCGACGCGGGCGCTGAGCTGGTGGGCATGGGCGTGCCCCTGGGCGAGGTGCTCGACCTCGCCGACCAGTTGCAGCAGGACGTCGACCACGTCTCGGAGAGCCTGGTCGCGCTGGTGCGCACGCACGTGCTCGGTGATCCGGCCACCGCGCCCTGGACCGACGACGAGGTCCGGCGCTACTCGGAGGTCGTGCAGCGGCTCCGGCCGCTGGCGATGTCGGCGCTCAACGCCGCCGCGGCCCGCTCGGCGGAGCGGGTGATCCCGGAGCTGCTGGGCGATCGCCTGGTCTCGCTGCTGCGCGAGCAGGAGCGGGAAGGGGCCGAGTGACCGCCCGCACCGGCGCCGTCCCGGGTGGCCGCCGGTGCGGGGCGGCCACCCGGGGCGAGCTCAGCCCTTGAACCCGGCGCGGCGCAGCGCGTCCGCCATCGCCCCGCCCGCCGGTGCGGAGTCGCGGCCCCGGCGCTGACCGCTCCTGCCGCCGTTGCCGCCGTTCCCGGCGTTCTTCGCGCCGCCGCCCTTGCCGCCGCGTTCCCCGCCGGGACGACCGCCCCGGCCGCGCCCGCCGCCGTCCCGGCGCTCGGCCGCGCCGCCTTCGGAGGAGGCCTCGTCGTCCAGCCGCAGCGTCAGCGAGATCCGCTTCCGCGGCACGTCCACGTCCAGGACCTTCACCTTCACCACGTCGCCGGACTTCACCACGTCGTGCGGGTCGTTGACGAAGTCCTTCGACATCGCCGAGACGTGCACCAGCCCGTCCTGGTGGACCCCGACGTCGACGAAGGCGCCGAAGGCCGCCACGTTCGTGACCACGCCCTCCAGCCGCATCCCCGGCTCCAGGTCGGCGATCTTCTCGACGCCGTCGGCGAAGGTGGCCGTCTGGAAGGTGGGGCGCGGGTCGCGGCCCGGCTTGTCCAGCTCCGTGAGGATGTCGGTCACGGTGGGCAGGCCCACCGCGTCGTCGACGAAGTCGGCGGGCCGGATCTCGCGCAGCACCCGGGTGTTGCCGATCAGCCCGCTCAGCTCGCTGCCGGTGGCCTCCAGGATCCGGCGCACCACGGGGTAGGACTCCGGGTGCACGCTGGAGGAGTCCAGCGGGTCGTCGCCCCCGGGGATCCGCAGGAAGCCGGCGCACTGCTCGAACGCCTTCGGCCCCAGCCGCGCCACGTCCTTGAGCCCCTTGCGGGATCGGAACGGACCGTTGCCGTCGCGGTGCGCCACGATGTTCTCCGCGAGGCCCTCGCCGATGCCCGAGACCCGGGTCAGCAGCGGCACGGAGGCGGTGTTGACGTCCACGCCCACCGCGTTCACGCAGTCCTCCACCACCGCGTCCAGCGAGCGGGACAGCTTCGTCTCGGTGATGTCGTGCTGGTACTGGCCCACCCCGATCGACTTCGGGTCGATCTTGACCAGCTCCGCCAGCGGGTCCTGCAACCGCCGCGCGATCGACACCGCGCCGCGCAGCGAGACGTCCAGGCCGGGGAACTCGCGGGAGGCGTAGGCGGAGGCCGAGTACACCGAGGCGCCCGCCTCGGAGACCGAGATCTTCGTCAGCCCCAGGCCGGGGTGCCGCTTGATCAGGTCGGCGGCGAGCCGGTCGGTCTCCCGGGAAGCGGTGCCGTTGCCGATCGCCACCAGCTCCACGCCGTGCGCGCGGGCCAGCTTCTCCAGCGAGGCGATCGCCTGGTCCCAGCGCTGCTGCGGCTGGTGCGGGTAGATCGTGTCCGTGGCCACCAGCTTGCCGGTGCCGTCGACGACCGCGACCTTGACGCCGGTGCGGAAGCCCGGGTCGAGGCCCATCGTCGGCCGCATCCCCGCGGGCGCGGCCAGCAACAGGTCCCGCAGGTTCGCCGCGAACACGCGGGCCGCCTCGTCCTCGGCCTGCTGGCGCAACCGCAACCGGAGGTCGATGCCGAGGTGGGTCAGCACCCGGGTGCGCCAGGCCCAGCGCACCACGTCGCCCAGCCAGCGGTCCGCCGGACGGCCCTGGTCGGCGATGCCGAACCGCGCCGCGATCTCCCGCTCGTAGGACGACGGGCCGTCCTGCTCGGCCTCGGTGCCGTCGTCGGGCTCCAGGGAGAGGTCCAGCACCTCTTCCTTCTCGCCGCGGTACAGCGCCAGCACGCGGTGCGAGGGCAGCGCGGTGAACGGCTCGTCGAACTCGAAGTAGTCCGCGAACTTCGCGCCCTCGTCCTGCTTGCCCTCGCGCACCCGGGCGACCATCCGGCCCCGCGACCACATGCGCTCGCGCAGCTCACCGACCAGGTCGGCGTCTTCGGAGAAGCGCTCCACCAGGATCGAGCGGGCTCCTTCCAGCGCCGCGGCCGCGTCGGCGACGCCCTTGTCGGCGTCGACGAACTCGGCGGCCCGCGCCTGCGGGTCCTGGCCGGGGTCCCCGAGCAGCAGGTCGGCCAGCGGCTCCAGCCCGGCCTCGCGCGCGATCTGGCCCTTGGTGCGCCGCTTGGGCTTGTAGGGCAGGTAGATGTCCTCCAAGCGGGCCTTGGAGTCGGCGGCGTTGATCCGCGCCTCCAGCTCGGCGTCGAGCTTGCCCTGCGAGCGGATCGACTCCAGCACGGTGCCGCGCCGCTCCTCCAGCTCGCGCAGGTAGCGCAGGCGCTCCTCCAGGGTGCGCAGCTGCGCGTCGTCGAGCGCGCCGGTGACCTCCTTGCGGTAACGCGCGACGAACGGCACCGTGGCGCCGCCGTCGAGCAGGTCGACGGCAGCGTCGACCTGCCGCTCCCGCACGCCGAGCTCCTCGGCGATCCTCTGATGCACAGCCGTCGTCACGATGTTCCGACACCTCTCCTGATCTCCGCCCAGAACCGTCGGTGCATTCTGCCCGACGTCCCGATCAGGCCCTCCCGGCGCACGCACCGGCGTGTCGGCCCCCCGCGCGCCCCGCAGCGCAATACCGCCGAACGGGTGTTGTTGTGACCGGTGCCATACGCTCGGTCGTGGGAGGTGGGGCTGGTGGAGACGGCGAACGCGATGCCCGGGTTCCGGAGCCGCCTGCCCCTGGAGACGACGAGCTTCGTCGGCCGCCGCCGAGAGCTGGCCGAGGCCCGCAGGCTGATGTACTCGGGTCGGCTGCTCACCCTCACCGGACCCGCCGGGGTGGGCAAGAGCAGGCTCGCGCTGCGGCTCGCCCGCAGGTTGCGCCGCGCGTTCCCGGACGGGGTCGTGTTCGTCGGCCTCGGCGACGTGCAGGACGCCGCCCTCCTGCCGCAGGCGGTCAGCGCCGCCCTCGGCGGCAGGCCCGGACCGGGCAATCCCGCCGAGGACGTGTTCGCCCGGATCCGCGACCAGCGGATGCTCATCGTGCTCGACGACTGCGATCGCGTGCTGGGGGCCGTCTCCCGGCTCGCCCACCGGCTGCTCACCGAGCGCAGCGAGGTCCACCTGCTGGTCACCAGCAGGCAGGTGCTGGGCGTGGCGGGCGAGGTGGTGCTGCCGGTCGCGCCGCTGTCGCTGCCCGACGCCGGGGGCCGGCCCGAGCCGGAGTACGGGGACGTGTTCGCCGACGCGGTCAGCCTGTTCACCGATCGCGCCGCCGCCGTCTCGCCCGGGTTCACCCTCGACGAGTCGAACCGGGGGGTGGTGACCCGGATCTGCCGCAGGCTGGACGGGATGCCGCTGGCGATCGAGCTGGCCGCGGCCCAGCTGCGGGGATCCTCCCCGGAACAGCTGTTGGACCGCCTCGACGACCGGTTCGCCCTGCTGACCAGCGGTGAGCAACCCTCGCGGGACGAGGCGCTGGAGGAATCGATCGGCTGGAGCTTCGGCCTGTGCGCGCCGCCCGAGCAGCTGCTGTGGTCCCGGGCGTCCTGCTTCGCCGGCGAGTGGGATCTCGCCGCCGCCCAAGAGGTCTGCGCCGACGCCGAGCTGGCCCCGGAGCAGGTGGCGGAGTCGCTCGACGCGCTGGTCGCCAAGTCGGTGGTGGTCCGCGAGCACCACGAGCAGCGGGACCTCACCTACTACCGCATGTTCGACAGCATCCGCGAGTACGGCCTGGCCCGGCTCCGCGACGCGGGTCTGGAGGAGGAGCTGCGCGCCCGCCACGGCCGCTACTTCCACCGGCTCGCCGACCGCTACCACGACGAGGTGTGCGGACCGCGCCAGCTGGAGTGGGTGCACCACATGATCCACCTGCACCCGAACCTGCGGGCGGTCCTCGAACGGGACCTGGCCGAGGGCCGGGTCGAACTGGTGGTGGCGACCGCGGCCGAGCTGTGGTCGTTCTGGTTCTCCGGCAACGCGCTGCGCGAGGGCTACCGGTGGTTGCTCAGCGGCCTGGAGGCGTTGCCCGACCCGACGCCCGTGCGCGCGGACGGGCTCTCGTCGGCGGCGTTCGTCGCGCTGCACCTGGAGGAGATCGAGGCGGCCGGAACGATGCTGGCCGAGGCCCTGGCGATCGCCGGGCGCCACGACGACCGCGGCCTCACCGCCCGCGTCGAGGGCACCGCGGGGATGGAGGCCATGCTCCGCGGCCGGATGGACGAGGCCGCCGAGCGGCTGGAGCGCGCCGCGACCGGGCACAAGGCCGTCGGTGACCTGTTCGGCTACCTCAGCGCGATGATCCTGCTGGCCTGCCTGGGCTTCTACTGCCACGACAGGCGGGGCGCCGAGGCGGCGGCGGAGAGCCTGCGGCTGTGCGAGACCTTCGGCGCGACCTGGACGAAGTGCTACGCGCTCTGGGTGGTCGCGCTGCACCGCTGGCGGGAGGGTGACCACCGCGAGGCGGCCCTGCTGATCCAGCAGGCGATCCGGTTGCAGCGGCTGGCCCGGGACATGGCCGGGCTCGGGGTGTACCTCGAGGTGCTGTCCTGGTGCGCCGCCGCGGTGGACCAGCCGCTGCGCGCCACCCGGCTGATGGGGGCCTCCTCGGCGCTGCGCAAGGCCAACGGCGGCGAGATGGGCGAGTCGGTGTACTTCGACGACTACGACGCGGTGGCGATGGCCTGGGCCGGGCGGGTGCTCGGCGAGCGGCAGCAGCGCGGCGCCTACGAGGAGGGCGCCGGGTGGGAGCTGGCCGAGATGGTCGCCTACGCGCTGGAGGAGGGCACCAACCGGCCGGAGGCCGCCCCGGCGCCGGCCGGTTCGGGTGCGGGGCTCACCGCGCGCGAGGTGGAGGTGGCGGTGCTGCTGGCGGCCGGCGAGGACGACGCGGGGATCTCCGAGCGGCTCGACCCGGCGGAGCGGGGCGCGGAGGTCGAGGTCGCTCGGGTGCTGGAACGGCTCGGCTTCGGCGACCGCGCCGAGCTCGCCGCCTGGGTCCGGCGGCGGAGGCCCTGACGGGAGCGTCGGATAGGGTGGGCCCGCCCCACGGCCCAGTGCCTGTCACTCGTTCGAGGTGAGACAGCTCTCCCTCCGCCGAAAACATGCACATTCGGTGACTACATCGGCCCGGCTCGGGTGAACCGGATCGCCGAAACCAGGTAGTCCCGCACGTATATACCGCGATGCACGCACACGCTCCGTCTCGGAGTGTGGGGAGCCGTGACACCCCCCGATCGACACCAGAACCCCGAGAACCCGACCCCCGAGAACCCGAAGCCCGAAGCGACGCCGAACAGCAACGCCTGGCGGGACACGGCACTGGGAGCCGACCGCGCGGTGCGTTCCGGAGTGGACCGGGTGCGGCCGTACGCCCACCAGGCCTGGCAGCGAGTCGTGCCGCTCCTGCAGCGGCTGTGGGCGGCGGTGCTCCCCTTCCTCCGGCGCGTGCGCGGCTCCGCGGCCGGCCGCAAGGTCGAAGAAGCGGTGGGCCCGTGGGCGGAGCGCGCCGCGGCCCGGTTCCGCTCCGCGAGCCGAGGCGGCCACCGCCGCGAGCAGCACCCCCGGCTGCGCGCGATGCAGGCCGGTGCCGGCCTCGCGGTGCTGGGCGTCCTGGGCGTCGCGGTGCTCAGCGTGAGCACCGGCACCCACGACGACGTCCGCGCCACCGCCCACATCGACGGGATGCCCGCGGCCGGTGGAAACCCCGGTCCGCAGCAGTTCGGCCCGTTCGGCTTCGACGAGGCCCCCGACGACGGCGGGAGCACCGAGGACGAGGAGGCTCCCGAGGAGCCCCCAGGACCGGTGCCGGGCCCGCCCGCGAAGGGCATCGACGTCTCCAACCACAACGGCTCCGTCGACTGGAAGCAGGTCGCGGCGGACGGGCAGAACTTCGCGTTCGTGCTCGCCACCGACGGCACCGACTTCACCAGCCCGAAGTACGCCGAGCAGTACCACGGCGCGAAGGCGGCCGGTCTGCTGGCCGCGCCGTACCACTTCGCCCGTCCCGACGAGTCCGCCGAGGCGCAGGCCGACAGGCTGCTGGCGGTCGCCGACCACCAGCAGGACGGCAAGAGCCTGCCCCCGGTGCTGGACCTGGAGGTCGACCCCTCCGGCGGCGGTTGCTACGGCCTGTCGGTGCCGGCGATGCACCGGTGGACCGACGCGTTCACCGAGAAGATCAAGTCCGCGACCGGGACCGACCCGATCATCTACGCCAACCCCTCGTTCTGGAACGAGTGCATGGGCGGCACCGACAGCTACTCGGACCACCCGCTGTGGCTGGCCTCCTACGGCGTCGACGAGCCGAGCGTGCCGCAGGGCTTCCGGGACTGGAACTTCTGGCAGTACACCGAGGACGGCAGCGTGCCCGGCGTGAGCGGCGACGTGGACCAGAACCACTTCCAGGGCAGCGTCGGCGACCTGATGAAGCTGGCCGACGGCTGATCCCACCGGTGCGGGGAGCCCCTCGGCTCCTCGCACCGAGCGGTCGGCGCAACCCCGAGGCGCCGACCCGTGCGGACGCCCCTGCCGCCCGCACCGAACCCGGAGGACCCCGCCGCGCCCGATGGTCGGCGGGGTCCGCTGGCGTCCGGGTCCGAGTGAGCGTGGTCACCGGGATGAGAGGTGGGGCGGGTGGGGTGCGCGGGTAGCCTCCTGCATCGGGAACAACGAGGAGGCGTCATCCGCAACGACGGCAACGTGACGAAGGCAGCCCTGATCGTCAACGCGCACTCCCGCTCGGGTGCCCGCGCCTGCTCGCGAGCGGAGGAGTTGTTGCGAGCGCTGGACGTGCCGCTGGGTGCCGTCCACCCGTTGCGGGACCTCTCGCGGTTGCTGGAGGTCGTGGAGGGCGCCATCGACTCCGGCCACGACCTGATCGTGCTCGGCGGCGGGGACGGCACCGTGAGCTCGGTGGTGGACGTGCTGGCGCACCGCGAGGTGCCGATGGGGCTGCTGCCGCTGGGCACCGCGAACGACTTCGCCCGCACCATGCACATCCCGGCGGAGCTGGAGGGCGCCTGCCGCACCATCGCGCGCGGGCACGTGGTGGACGTCGACCTGGGGCTGTGCGGCGGGAACTACTACGTCAACCGGGCCTCGGCCGGTCTGGGTGCGTCCGTCGCCGAGCACATGTCACCGGCGCTCAAGCGTCGCGTCGGCCCGCTGGCGTACCCGGTGGCCACGGCGCGGGCGCTGCGGAAGCACCGGCCGTTCGCGGCGAGGCTGGAATTCCCGCAGGGCGATCACGAGCCGGTGGAGCTCGACGATCTGCTGCAGATCTCGGTGGCCAACGGGCGCTATTTCGGCGGCGGCCAGCTCGCGTCCGAGGACGCGAGCATCGACGACGCGATGCTGGACATCTCGGTGATGCGGAACGGGAGTCCGCTGCGGTTGCTGTCGATGGCCCGGGAGCTGCGCACCGGCAGTTCCGCCGACAGCTCGCTGGTGACGCACCTGCGCACTCCCGAGGTCGAGGTGCGCACCGACGAGGAATTGCCGATCAACGTCGACGGTGAGCTGGTCGCGAACACTCCGCAGAGCTTCTCGGTGGCCCGCAACGCCCTGCACGTCATCGCCCCGACCAGCTGGAAGGACGGCGGCTGAGCCGCTCTCCAGCGGCGTCGCGGAGGTGACACCGGTGCCGCTCCGTCACCGGTTTTCCCGTTTTCCCGGAACCTCTTCGCGAGACCGGTAATCATTGGTCCATCGTGCGGACGCGTGATTGCCCTGAATGTTTCACTCTTCAGTGGCGATTTGCGTGCAAGACTTCGTCCTTGACCGTGATTTCGTGACGCGGCGTCACCGCAATTCACGCTGCGCGTGACGCCGGTCTTCCGGGAGAGGACCGTGCCCGTGCTGAATTCCCGCTGGAAACGACTCGCCGTCCTGGGTGCGCTGCCGCTGGCCGTGGTGCTGCCCCTTCCCGCGACCGCGGCGCCCGCCGGCCTCGACGTGGCGGACCGCGCGAGCGCCTACGACGACACCTACTGGGAGCCGGCGCTCGGCAAGACCGGTGACGAGCTCAAGACGGCCCTCAACGACATCATCAGCACCAACGACCAGATCACCTACGACGAGGTCTGGGACGCGCTCAAGGTCACCGACCAGGACCCGGAGAACCCGGACAACGTCGTCCTGCTCTACAGCGGCCGCTCCCAGAGCAAGGACTCCAACGGCGGGGGCGCCGACCAGTGGAACCGCGAGCACACGTGGGCGAAGTCGCACGGCGACTTCGGCACTGCCGTGGGGCCGGGCACCGACGTGCACCACCTGCGCCCGACGGACGTGTCGGTGAACTCCGAGCGCGGCAACAAGGACTTCGACATGGGCGGCGACCCGGTCGACGAGGCCGAGGGCAACTTCACCGACGAGGACTCCTTCGAACCCCGCGACGAGGTCAAGGGCGACGTCGCCCGCATGATCATGTACATGGCGGTCCGCTACGAGGGCGAGGACGGCGCGCCCGACCTGGAGCTCAACGATCAGGTGGACAACGGCAGCGCGCCCGCCATGGGCCGCCAGTCGGTGCTGCTGGAGTGGAGCGCCGAAGACCCGCCGGACGACTTCGAGCGCAACCGGAACCAGGTCATCTTCGACGAGTTCCAGCACAACCGGAACCCGTTCATCGACCATCCCGAGTGGGCGGCCGACATCTGGGGCTGAGCCCCGCCGCGCGCCGGAGGCGGCCCGACCACCTCCGGCGCGCACTTTCCCGGAACCGGACCAACGTCCGAGATCGTCGCAGTAGTATCGCGCCGATTGATCAACGATCGGACGGAAACGGACCGGATGCCTGGGGAAACGAGCGTGGCACTGAACGTCGCACCGCAAGCGCTGACCGCGCACGGCCAGGGTTCCGAGGGCGTCTCGCAGCACCTCGACCAGCTGGCCTCGGTGCTGGAGCAGGCGCGGGTCAGCGACGACTGCTTCGGCCCGCTCGGCGAGCTCATGGCCATGAGCTACTTCAGCTCCCTGGAGGAGTGCCGCGACCTGGCCACCCGGGCCGGTGGCTTCATGGAGCACATCTCCCAGGCCGTGCGCGTCTGCGCGACGGACTACGAGGAGATGGACCGCGCCCAGGCCGACGACCTGGGCAAGATCGACCTCAGCGGGATGCGGGTCGCCGGCGGCGGCCCCGCCTCCCTCGGCGCGGTCAACGGCGCGGGCGGGCCCGGCAAGAGCTACCTGGAGCAGACCACCGAGTACGGGTCGTCGGCGGCCTCCGCCAGCGGCGACCTCGCTCGTGCCGACAACCCCCCGGACATCGCGATCGCCACCGTGAACGCCCGCCTGGAACAGCTGGAGATGATCACCAGCCCGGGCAAGGCCTTCATGGACAACGGTCTCGGCTTCCTGGTGTCCCTGGTGATCAGCCCGCTGGTGGAGTTCGTCCTCGAACCGGCGGTGGGCGACCCGGAGCAGATGCGCAGCACCGGGAAGGGCTGGGAGCAGGTCGCCGAGTGGCTGGACGGGCTGGGGGAGCAGGAGCAGCAGCGCTCCGAGGCCACCAAGCCGGTCTGGGAGGGTCGGGCCGGGGACGCCTTCCGGAACCAGATGACGGAGTTCTCCGCCGGAGCGGGCGCTTTCGCCTCCGAGATCCGCGGTCTCACCCAGATCCTGAACCTCGCGGCCGACCTGTTCGACATGTTCGTCGAGATGGTCATCGACATCATCCAGGAACTCGTGATGGGCCTCATCATCGAGTGGATCGCGGCGCTGGCCGCCTCCTGGATCACGGCGGGTTCGTCCCTCGCCGCCGCGTCCGGCCTCACCGCCTCCCAGATCGCCATCACGGGAACCCGCCTGGGCACCAAGGTCGCCGACCTCCTGCACAAGTTGCACCCCCTGATCACGCAGCTGGAGGGCCTGCTGAAGCGGCTCCGCGGCGGGCCCCTCCGCAAGGTCGTCGAGAAGATGAACGACCTTCGCGAAGGGAGCACGGTCCAGCAGTGGGTCGCCCGCCAGATCGACGGGAACCCCATCGCGAAGATCGCCACACGCGGGGACACGAAGCCTCTCCGAGAGGCGGAGGAGGCGGTCGCTACAACTCGACGGCAAGTGTCCGAGGGAGTTCCTGATGCGGCTGACCACCTCGAAGAGGTGCTAGCCCGGGCCGCCCACGAGCGGGCGAACATTGCCTCCTCCACGGGCAACCGGTTCGCTCGGCAGGTGTCGATGAGCGGAGATCTGGAGGCGGTTACCGGCGAGCAGGCGTTGGCCACTAATCTCACGCAGGCAGGTCTCGGCGCTGTGGGGCTCAGTGGTGAACATCGTTGGCAGGACGCGGTATTTCACGAGGGCGCGCGGGCGGGAATTAGCGAAAGCGTCGAGCAGGGCGTGAAGTTCGGATACGACAAGGCGCAGGATCCGTCGAGCGCAGCCGAGCGCGAGGCGGACACCGAGCGCGGCTTCAGCAGCTGAGGAGTGACGCGAGATGTCGGTTTCCCGCGATGTCGGGGCGGCGTTGGTGGCTCGGCGGTGGTGGTGTGAGCCGGGTGAGTCGGTGGTGTGGGCGTTTCAGGCCAAGAGCCGGGGTTATCGGGTGGAGGGGCTCAGCGACTACGGTGCCCGGTTGCCTCCGCGGGAGCGGAAGTCGTTGGGTGCTTCGGTGGGGAGTGCGGTGGGCAAGGCCGGGCTGTCGGCTCTGGCTATCGCGGGAATGATGGCTTTCGGGGGTGGTGATGGCGGGCGGCCGCCGCGGGGGTCGTCGCCGCAGCGGCGCGATTTGGTGATGTTGGGTGGTTCGCCGGAGTGTCGTGCTGTCCAGTTGCAGCGGTCTCCGAAGCCGCCGGGTGCGATGGCGGTTGATCAGGTGTGGGTGTTGACTTCGACTCGGATGGCTGTGTTGATTCCGGTGAGGCAGCCGGATCCGGCGTTGCATGAGGAGCCGAGTGCGTGGCAGGAGTGGGGGAGGACTTTGAGTGGGGCGGGGCGGATTTTGTCGGGTACTGAGCCGGAGCAGTTCGGGCGGAATGTTCCGGGGGAGCGGATGGATCCGGAGCGGATGGTGGAGTGGTTCAGTTTTTCTCCGGGCGATTTCGTTGGTTGTGATGCGGTGATGGAGGGGCGTCTGGCTTATTGCGTGTTGACGTTGCAGGATGGTTCGGGTTTTGCGTTCGATGTGGGTTCTTCGGTGGATGCTCGGATGATGGCGGAGGCGGTTCAGGGCTTCATGGGGAGTGGGCGTGGCTGATCTGACGTTGTTGAACCAGCAGCTGCTGCGGGAGAAGTGGCAGGCGAAGCTGGATGCCGAGTGGGTCGCTGAGGGCGAGTCGCTGATCTGGTTGCTGTTGCCGGAGCAGGGTTATGCCGGTTCGGTGGTGGCCGGTCAGGTCCAGCTGCCGCACGAGCCCCGCTCCGATGTAACTC
Organism: Saccharopolyspora antibiotica; assembly: GCF_047200635.1. Lineage (NCBI taxonomy): Bacteria > Bacillati > Actinomycetota > Actinomycetes > Pseudonocardiales > Pseudonocardiaceae > Saccharopolyspora > Saccharopolyspora antibiotica. Next base: position 125,466 of record NZ_JBJZOI010000013.1, read on the forward strand.
CGTCCACTGTGGATGATCCGGCGTGGCCGTTGCCGAGCGAGGTCGTGTCCTCCGGTGCTTTTCTCGACGATGAGTGGGCCGACGATCCTTCCGTGATGTGGTGGGCGTTCGGTGCGGGACCGGAGTTGGACGCGGTCCGATTCGTCGATCACCTTGCGGTGATGCCGGGGGTGGCGTTCGTGGTGCTGAGCTCGTCGCGGCTGGCCGTGGTGGTGGAGCAGGGCAAGATCGCGGAGCGCCCGGTCGAAGCGGGGGGCGGGGGGTGGCTGGGCAAGGCCAAGGCCGCCGCCGCCCAGGTGCAGAAGACCGCTGAGAGCCTGGCGTCGCGCAAGGACGCGAAGGTGGCCGTCTCGCACTTCGAGGTGCCGTTGTCCCGCGTCGGGGCGATGAGCTGGGCGCCGTTGGGCCGCAGCGTGCCGCGCTCTCCTTTCCTGCGTATCGACTTCAGCGACGGTTCCTGCCTGTTCATCCGCAACGCGGGCGCCGAGGGTTATTCGTACGAGTTCCCCGCCTCCCGCTGATCGCGGGGAACGGGCGACCCGGTCGCTCGGCCCGGGTCCGTGCGAACGGAGCGGCATGAGCCGCGTCCGGTGACGGAGCCGATCACAGGGGCGAGGGCTGACCGGGAATCCGGCTCGGGCGGGGCGGGAGCGTTCGGATGGAGTGGTGAACCATCCCACGAGTGCCGTTCCCGCGCGTTCAGTTCGAGAATGGATCCGGCGTGCTCGCACGTCACCATCAGGGCGAAGTCCACGCCGTCCAGCCGCTCTTACCCGTTGCATCGGGTGCGGAGGATCGCGATGTGATTACTGAGCGCGGTTTCAACGTTTGGGGGGTGTGAGTTTCGTGTCCGTGTCGGGAAATGTCGGGGCGGCGTTGGTGGCTCGGCGGTGGTGGTGTGAGCCGGGTGAGTCGGTGGTGTGGGCGTTTCAGGCCAACACCCAGGGCTACCGGGTGGAGGGGCTCAGCAAGCACGGTTTCCCGTTGCCTCCGCGGGAGCGGAAGTCGTTGGGTGCTTCGGTGGGGAGTGCGGTGGGCAAGGCCGGGCTGTCGGCTCTGGCTATCGCGGGAATGATGGCTTTCGGGGGTGGTGATGGCGGGCGGCCGCCGCGCGGGGAATCGCCGCAGCGGCGTGATTTGGTGATGTTGGGTGGTTCGCCGGAGTGTCGTGCGGTTCAGTTGCAGGAGTCTCCGGAGCCGCCGGGTGGGATGGCGGTTCGTCAGGTGTGGGTGTTGACTTCGGGGCGGATGGCTGTGTTGATTCCGGTGGGGCGGCCGGATCCGATGTTGCGTGAGGAGCTGAGTGCGTGGCAGGAGTGGGGGAGGACTTTGAGTGGGGCGGGGCGGATTTTGTCGGGGACTGAGCCGGAGCAGTTCGGGCGGAATGTTCCGGGGGAGCGGATGGATCCGGAGCGGATGGTGGAGTGGTTCAGTTTTTCTCCGGGCGATTTCGTTGGTTGTGATGCGGTGATGGAGGGGCGTTTGGCTTATTGCGTGTTGACGTTGCAGGATGGTTCGGGTTTTGCGTTTGATGTGGGTTCTTCGGTGGATGCTCGGATGATGGCGGAGGCGGTTCAGGGCTTCATGGGAACCCGGTGTGGCTGATCTGTCGTCGTTGAACGAGTAGCTGTGGGGCAGATCCGGTGGACGTGCGGCCAGTTCTCCGAGTTGTTTCGCTATGTGACTGATGGCGGCCACGCGAATGGCCGGAGGCGAGATGTGCGGGGCGACGTGGTCATGTCTTCTCGCGGTTCTGAGCTGAAACGGGCGAGGAGAACGGCCATCGCCCACGTGGAGCGAGGCGCGCAGCGGGGAGGCGGCCAGGCTCAGGGCTCGTCGAGCTCGGAGGAGTGCCAGGCTGCCGCGGAGCGCGGGTTCGCGATCTGGGAAGAAGGAACTTGATGTCTGTGTCGGAGAGGCTCGGTGCGGCGCTGACCGCCCGGCAGTGGTGGTGTCGGCCTGGTGAGCCCGTTGTGTGGGCTAGATGGGTGGAGGACACCGAGTTCCGGGTGGACGGATGCGATGCGTACGGCCTGCCGTTGCGGTCGGATCAGCGGGATGGGCGGAAGCGGTCGTTCGTCGGTGCGGTCGGAATGGCTGGGTTGTCCGTGGTCGCGGTTGCTGAGACCGCTCTGTTCGGAGGTGGGGAGGACAGCCGGGTTCACGAGCGGACCGTGGTGAGGTCGCCTGATCTCACGGTCGTCGGTGGGGATCCGGAGTGTGAGGCGTTGCGCTTGCAGAACCTCGCTGGGCCGGGTGGGGGTTCGACGCTCAAGCAGGTGTGGGTGTTGACGCCCGATCGCTTCGCGGTGCTGACGTCGTTGGACGATGAGCTGCGGACTGTTTCCGAGGGAACCGGCTGGCGGCAGTGGGGCAAGAGCTTGGCCGGGGCGGGGCGCGAGCTGGTTGGTGGCGAGCCGGAGGGTTTCGGGCCGAACTCGCCGGGGGAGCCGTTGCTCTCGGAGAGGTTCGGGGAATGGTTCGAGTTGAAGCGTTCGGATGTGACCGGCTGTCAGCCGGTGACCGGCGCGAGAGGTGGGCAGTGCGCGGTGACCCTGGCTGACGGCTCGGGTTTCCTGCTGAAATCTCGTTTGCCGGCGGAATCCCAGATGATGGCGGAGGCGGTTCAGGGCTTCCTGCGGAGCGGGCGAACCTGATTCGTCGTTGTTGGATCAGCAGCTGTCGCGAGAGGGGCGGCGGAGCCGGTCGCTGAGGCGGGCCGTTCCTCGTGCTGTCGCAGGGCAGGGCTCCCGGTTCGGCGATGGTCAGCAGGCCCAGCTATCGAACGAACCGCTCAACGCGGGCGCCGAGGACTGTGCAAAGCTCCCCGACTCCCGCTGAACTGGCCGATGGGCAGGAGGTATGGATGTCGGTGTCCGGGGTGCTCGGTGGGTCGTTGGCTGCTCGGCGGTGGTGGTGCGGGCCGGGGGAGCGGGTCGTGTGGGCGTTGTGGACGCGGGGCATGGTGTTCCGGGTTGCTGGTTGTGATGAGTTCGGGGCGCCGAAGCCTGGGTTGGGCAGGAGGTTGCGGGGTGCTGTCGGTTCGGCTGGTGCTGCGGTGGGGGCTGCCGCGCTGACCGGGATTTTCGGGGGCGGTGAGGACAGCGGGCGTGGTTCGTCGTCGCCGGTGCAGGGGTTGACGGTGTTCGGGCCGGGTCCGGATTGTCGTGCGAGGGCTTGGGCGCGGACGGCGCCTCCGGAGGGGTGTTCGATCACGCGCGTGTTGTGGGTGCTGACGTCGGAGCGGTTCGGGGTCCTGGTGGCGTCCAGGGGTGAGCGGGCGGACACCGGGCCTGGTGGGTGGCGCCAGTTGGGGCACGGGTGGGGGGATGTCGGCCGGGCGTTGGTGGGTGCGGTGCCGGAGGAGTTCGGGGGTAATGCGCCTGGGGTGCCGTTGCGCTGCGAGGTGGTGTCGCCCTGGTTCTCGTTGGGGTGGGAGGAGATCGTGGATTGCGAGGTCGTGAGTGTGAGGGGGCGGCCGACGGGGTGTGCGTTGGTGCTGGGGGATGGTTCTGGTTTCGCGCTCGAAGCTCACTCGCCCGGTGATGCGGGCATGATGGTCGAAGCGACGCGGGGGCACCTGCGAAACGCGCGGGGTTGACCTCGCTGTCGCGGGATCCGCGCGATGGGCTCCGGCAAACCGAGCACGCCGTCTGATGCCAAGCCAGCACCGGGTGGCGGCGACCACAGCTGATCGGGTTCCTCGCCGAACACCTGACAAGCGAGAGAGCCCGGATCAGCGCCGCGTCGGTTCGGAAGGCCTCCCGGTGCCGATCACGACTCCGCCAGGGGGAACCTGGCCGTGAACTGGGCGCCGCGGTCGGAGTCGGTGATGACGAGGGTGCCCTCGTGCAGCGCGGCGATCTCGCGGGCCAGGGCGAGGCCGAGCCCGGCGCCGCCGCGTTCGCGGGCGCGGGCGGTGTCGAGGCGGGCGAAGCGCTGGAACACGTGCTCGCGGGACTCGGCGGGGACGCCGGGGCCGTCGTCGAGGACGTCGAGGCGGGCCTGACCGTCCTCGGTGCGCAGTCGCAGCGTCACCCGGTGCTCGGCGTGGGCCTCGGCGTTGTCGAGGAGGTTCGTGATCAGCCGGGACAGGTGGGTGCGGTGCCCGTGCACGGCGATGCCGGGTTCCAGCTCGGCGCGCCGTTCGACGTGGGTCGGCGGCCTGCGCTCCAGGGTGTCGGCGGCCAGCGAGCTGAGATCCAGCTCCCGGCCCTCGGTGTGCGGGATGCCGTCGATGCGCGCCAGCGCGAGCAGGTCCGAGGTGAGCCGCTCCAGGCGGTCGAGGTCGCCGAGCGTTCCCTCCGCGATGCTCGGCCAGTGCGCGCGGTCCGGGTGCGCCTGCGCCACCTCCAGCGGGGTGCGCAACGCGGCCAGCGGGCTGCGCAGCTCGTGCGAGGCGTCGGCGACGAACTGCCGCTGCCGCCGCACGGAGTCGTCCAGGCGGTCGAGGGTGTCGTTGAGCGTCAGCGCCAGTCGCGCGATCTCGTCGTCGCTGGCGGGTACCGGCATCCGGCCGCGCAGGTCCTGGGCGGACAAGCGGGTGAACTCGTGCCGGATCGCCTCCACGGGGCGCAGCGCGCGGCCGGTGCTGAACCAGGTGAGCGCTGCGACGACGGCCAGCAGCAGCGGCATCCCGACCAGCAGACCCGTCGCCGCGGTCTCGGTCGCGCGCTGCACGGAGCGGGTGGAGGCGCTCGCGATGAGCGTCTGGGTCCCGTTGGGCGTGGCGACGGTGGTGGTGGCGGTGCGCAGCGGCGCCACGGACTCCGCCCCGGCCGGGATCGGCCCGGGGGACAGCGGTTCGACGGGATCCGCCCCGGGTGGTACCGGGGCCGGGTCGTCGGTGTCGAGCACCCCGGTCTCGGGCGGACTTCCCGGGATGACCGGCACGCCGGGGTCCGAATACGCCAGCTCTCCGGACTCCGGCGGGCCGGCCGGAGTCGAATCGTCCGCGTCCGGGCTCAACGGCACCGTCCCTGGCTCACCGGCTGGGATGGCGCGCACCCGCACCGTGCCGGTGGGCTCCTCCGGGATGCCGCTGCCCGCCACCATGGACGCGCTCGCCGCGTCGAGCTGCTCCCGCAGGGCCGCGTCGAGCTCTTCGTTGAGCCTGCCGTTGAGGTAGCCGACGAGCAGCCCGCCGATGGCGATCACGGCGAGCGCGACGATCGCGGTCGCGGTGAGCGTGGTGCGCGCGCGGATCGACAGCCCGCGCAGCGGAAGCCGATCACGCATCGGGGACGCCCTCGGCGATGAGGCGGTAGCCGTGTCCGCGCACCGTGCGGATGCTGCGGCGCCCGAACGGGCTGTCGATCTTGCGGCGCAGGGCGCTGATGTGCACCTCGACCAGGTTGACGTCCGGATCGGCGGCGAAGTCCCAGCCGTCCTCCAGCAGTCTGCGCTTGGAGACCACCTGCCCCTGGCTGCGGGCGAGCACTTCGAGCAGCGCGAACTCCTTGCTGGTCAAGGAGATCTCACGTCCCGCGCGCACGCAGCTGCGCCGGGCCGGGTCCAGCACGAGATCGCCGACGCGCAGCATCGGCGGCCGCGCGGTGCTGCGGCGGCGGATCGCGTTGCGCAGCCGGGCGAGCAGCACCACGTAGGAGAACGGCTTCGTGACGTAGTCGTCCGCGCCCGCGTCGAGCGCTTCCGCCTCGTCGTACTCGCCGTCCTTCGCGGTCAGCATGATGATCGGCGTCCAGTTCTCCGCCGCCCGCAACCGCGCGCACACCCGGTAGCCGTTGAGCCCCGGAAGCATGATGTCCAGCAGGATCGCGGCGTACTCGAACTCCTCGGTGAGCCGCAGGGCGTCGTTGCCGTCACCGGTGACGTCGACCGCCCAGCCCTCGGCTTCCAACCCGGTGCGCAGCGCCTCAGCCACGCGACGTTCATCTTCGACGACGAGCACCCGCATCGGGTCATCGTGCCATTCGATCCTGAAGGGAGCTTCAGGATGCTTCAGCTCCGCTTCAGCGGAGATCGGCATCGTATGCGTCATCGCGGAAACACACCGCGGTTCACCCGATCCAGAGGAGTTCCAACGATGCGGATCAAGCGCACTTCCCGCGCCGCGATCATCGTGGCCGGTGCGGCCGTGCTGAGCCTCGGCGGCGTGGGCACCGCCTTCGCCTCGGAGTCCGTTCCGACTCCGGTGGAGTCCGCCCCGGCGATTCCGCTGCCTCCGTGCGGCATCCCCTCCGGTGACCCGGACGGCGGGGTTCGGCCGGGCATTCCGGCGGGTGACCCGGACGGTGGGGTCCGGCCGGGCATCCCGGCGGGCGACCCGGACGGTGGGGTCCGGCCGGGCATTCCCGCGGGCGACCCGGACGGTGGGGTCCGGCCGGGCATTCCCGCGGGCGACCCGGAGGGTGGGGTCCGGCCGGTGAGCGCGGAGAACACCGCTCCCGCTACCGCCGAGGAGCTCCCCGAACTGCCCACCGTCCCGTGCTGGGGCCCCGCTCCCGGCATCCCGGCTCCGGCTCCGGGCGTTCCCGCGCCGGGCGTGCCGGTGCCCGCCCCTGCTCCGGGCGTCCCGGCGAACGGCTGATCATCCCGGGCCTCGGTGCGGGAACTCCCGTCGAGGCCCGAACCGGCGCTGTCCGGGCCAGCCGATCCCGGGCGGACCCGGGTTCGGAGCCGGACGGCGGCCGGTGGAGTTCCGGGGTGTCACGCCCCGGCCGAGCGGTGCCGGGGAGGGCGTGGGGGCTCTCCCCGGCATCCGCTGCCGGCCGTCGTCACTCGAAGCGGGCGGGGTCTCCCGCTCCGCGGCGCACGATCTCCGGCTCGCCCCCGGAGAAGTCGATGACGGTCGTCGGCTCGACCCCGCAGTCGCCGGAGTCCAGCACGGCGTCGACCTGGTGCTCCAAGCGCTCCTTGATGTCCCAGCCCTGGGTGAGCGGTTCCTCCTCGTCCGGCAGCAGCAGGGTGCTCGACAGCAGCGGCTCGCCCAGCTCCGCCAGCAGCGCTTGCGCCGTGACGTGGTCCGGGATCCGGATGCCCACCGTCTTCTTCTTCGGGTGCATCAGCCTGCGCGGCACCTCCTTGGTGGCGGGCAGGATGAAGGTGTAGCTGCCCGGCGTGCTCGCCTTGATCGCGCGGAACACCGAGTTGTCGACGTGCACGAACTGGCCCAGCTGCGCGAAGTTCTCGCACACCAGGGTGAAGTGGTGCCGATCGTCGAGCTTGCGGATCGACTTGATCCGCTCCACCCCGTCCTTGTTGTCCAGCCCGGTGCCCAGGGCGAAGCAGGAGTCCGTCGGGTACGCGATCACCCCGCCGTCCCGGATCATGCCGACCACCTGCCCGAGGGTGCGGCGCTGCGGGTTGTCCGGATGCACGTCGTAGTACCTCGCCATCTCCCGAGCCTAGGCGGTTCGCCGGATCTCGGGGAGTGCGGTACCCGCGATCAGGCCCCGCCGCCCCCCGGGGTCCGCGTTGCCCCTCGATCGTCCCGGAGCCGCCGGGAGAGGACGAGGTGCGACCGGGTGACCCGGCCGAGCCCCAGCGCGCGCGAAGGGCCGCCCGGGGTCCGGGCGGCCCTTCGGGAAGGGGTGTTCACCAGCCGCGTTCGCGCCACTCCGCGAGGTGGGGGCGCTGCTCGCCCAGGGTCGAATCGTCGCCGTGCCCCGGGTAGAACCAGGTGTCGTCCGGCAGCTCGGCGAAGATCCGGTTCTCCACGTCGTCGAGCAGCGAGGTGAAGTCCGCCGGCGAGCCGGTCTTGCCGACGCCGCCGGGGAACAGCGAGTCGCCGGTGAACAGGTGCGGATGCCCGGACGGGTCGCGGTAGAGCAGGGCGATCGAGCCGGGGGTGTGGCCGCGCAGGTGGATGACCTCCAGCACGACGTCCCCGACCTCGACGGTGTCGCCGTGGCGGACCAGGCGGTCCGGCGGGACCGGCAGCTCCCGGGCGTCGTCCGGGTGCGCGAGCGTGTAGCAGCCGGTCTGCCCCGCGAGGGCGCCGAGCGCCTGCCAGTGGTCGCCGTGGCGGTGGGTGGTGACGATGGTGCGCAGCCGCGGCCGGTCGTCGTCGTGCCCCAGCAGGTCGGCGAGCCGGTCCGACTCGTTCGCGGCGTCGATCAGCAGGGCGTCCCCGGTGCCGCGGCAGGTCAGCAGGTAGACGTTGTTGTCCATCGGACCGACCGACACCTTGGTGACGGTCAGCGCGTCCAGCACCCGCTTCGCGGGGGCGCCGCCGGGTTCGACATGGCCGGTGTACTGCTCGTGTGCCTCCACGCCGGAACTCTATCGCCCCCGGGCGGGGCCGCTCGCGTCACGCGGGTCACAGCCACACCGGGAGGGCGGGGGCCGCGCCCTCCAGCGCCTCGTCCCCGGTTCGCCCGAGCAGCCAGCCGAGCATCGCCCCGGGCGTCCCGCGCACCTGCACCGGCATCGAGGTGGTGCCGCGCAGCTCCCAGGACCGGGTGCGAGCGCCCTGGAAGTCGACGACCACCGTCACCGCCGGCACGTCCGACCTGCCGCCGAACTGCTGAACGGCGTCCTCCAGCAGCTGTTCGACGTCGGGCTCGGGGATGTCCTCGAAGCCGAAGCCGCCGTCCAGATCGGCCAGGTGCACCCACAGCTCGAACAGCCGCTTGCGCAGCACGTGGTGCGCGGGCATCGGCTCGCGGCCGATGACCTCGGCGGTCCACGCCGAGTCCGGCAGGGTCCGCACGGCGTGCGCGAAGCGGCCGTGGGAGGCGACCACGTCCTCCAGCAGCAGCCGGTGCCCGCGCTCCGAGCCCTCCTCGATGTCGGCGTCCCGGTCGGCCGGGCTCGCGTACATCGGGTGCTCGGCGCCGGTCTTCGCCCAGATCAGCAGGTTCAGCAGGCCATCGGCGTTGCGGGCGAGGTGGGTGAGCACGTGCGCGCGGCTCCAGCCGGGCAGCAGGCTGGCCCGTCGCACGCTCGCGTCGTCCAGCGACTCGCCGACGTCGAGCAGGCGCTGGGTGCCGCGTTCGATCGCGGCCAAGGCGGCGGTGACCTGGTCGGTCGTGTGCGCGGTGCCGCTCGGCACGTGCGTGCCACCGGCGCCGAGAACGGTGTCAGCCATCGGATTCCTTGAAGTGTGCAGGAAATTGCTCCGGAAACGGCAGGGGAGTCCCCGAGAGTAGGCCCACGGGTGTGTCGCCCGACAGTGCCCAATCCGGGGGAATTTGCGTATCGTCGGTCGCGGACGTGCTATTGCGGCACCGGAATAAGAGCCCGCTCCGCGGGCGTTGGTCCGGGGGCACGCGGCGCGACGAGGGACGACGCGGAACTGTCGGGGGTCCGGCATAGCATGGCCGCGCGACGTCCGACCACCGCCGAGCGCGGCCGCGCCGAACCGCGCAGCCGCCGCTCCCGGGCCGATCGAACAGGGGATTCGTCCCGTTCGAGGGCTGAGCCCGGGTCGCCCGAGGGGCTGCGGTGGGTGATGCCGTGGCCCGGTGCCGGCGGGCGAACCGAACCGGCGAGAAGACTCCGAAGGGATCACAGTGGCCGACCGCCTCGTCGTTCGCGGCGCCCGCGAGCACAACTTGCGCGGGATCGACATCGACCTGCCGCGCGACAGCCTGATCGCGTTCACCGGCCTGTCCGGCTCCGGCAAGTCCAGCCTGGCCTTCGACACCATCTTCGCCGAGGGCCAGCGGCGCTACGTGGAGTCGCTGTCGGCCTACGCGCGGCAGTTCCTCGGCCAGATGGACAAGCCCGACGTGGACTTCATCGAGGGGCTCTCGCCCGCGGTGTCCATCGATCAGAAGTCCACCAGCCGCAACCCCCGGTCCACGGTGGGCACCATCACCGAGGTCTACGACTACCTGCGCCTGCTCTACGCCCGCGCGGGCAAGCCGCACTGCCCGACCTGCGGTGAGCCGATCAGCAAGCAGACCCCGCAGCAGATCGTCGACCAGGTGCTCGCGATGCCCGAGCGCACCAAGTTCCAGGTGCTGGCTCCGGTGGTCCGCGGTCGCAAGGGCGAGTACGTCGACCTGTTCGAGCAGCTCCAGTCGCAGGGCTACGCGCGCGCCCGGGTGGACGGCACCGTCCACCAGCTCGACTCCCCGCCGACGCTGAAGAAGCAGGAGAAGCACGACATCGCGGTCGTCGTGGACCGGCTCACGGTCAAGGCGAACGCGAAGCAGCGGCTCACCGACTCGGTCGAGACCGCGCTGCGGCTCGCCGACGGGCTGGTGCTGCTGGAGTTCGTCGACGTCGAGGAGGACTCCCCGGAGCGGGAGCGGAAGTTCTCCGAACACCTGGCCTGCCCGAACGGTCATCCGCTGGGCGTCGACGAGCTGGAGCCGCGCTCGTTCTCGTTCAACTCGCCCTACGGCGCCTGCGCCGAGTGCGCGGGCCTGGGCATCCGCAAGGAGGTCGACCCGGAGCTCGTCGTCCCGGACGAGGAGCTGTCCCTCGGCGAGGGAGCCATCGCTCCGTGGGCGGGCGGGCACACCGCCGAGTACTTCACCCGGCTGCTGACCTCCCTGTCCGAGTCCGTCGGTTTCCGGATGGACACCCCGTGGCACCGGCTGCCCACCAAGGTCAAGAAGGCCGTGCTGCACGGCACCGAGGACCAGGTGCACGTGCGCTACAAGAACCGCTACGGGCGGCAGCGCTCGTACTACGCCGCCTACGAGGGCGTCATCCCGTTCCTGGAGCGGCGCCTGGAGCAGACCGAGTCCGACTACGCCCGCGAGAAGTACGAGGGTTACATGCGGGACGTCCCGTGCCCCGCGTGCGACGGGACGCGGCTCAAGCCGGAGATCCTCGCGGTGACGATGGAGAACACCGAGCACGGCGAGCTCTCCATCGCCGACGTCAGCTCGCTGAGCGTCCGGGAGTGCGCCGCGTTCCTGAACTCGCTGGTGCTGGGCCACCGCGAGGAGATGATCGCCGGCCGGGTGCTCAAGGAGGTGCAGGCGCGGCTGGGCTTCCTGCTCGACGTGGGCCTGGACTACCTGTCGCTGGATCGCGCCGCGGGCACGCTGTCCGGCGGTGAGGCGCAGCGCATCCGGCTGGCCACCCAGATCGGGTCCGGCCTGGTCGGCGTGCTCTACGTCCTCGACGAGCCCTCGATCGGGCTGCACCAGCGGGACAACCACCGGCTGCTGGAGACGCTGAGCAGGCTGCGCGACCTGGGCAACACGCTCATCGTCGTCGAGCACGACGAGGACACCGTGCGCAGCGCGGACTGGGTCGTGGACATCGGCCCCGGCGCGGGCGAGCACGGCGGGAAGGTCGTGCACAGCGGGCCGTACAAGGAGCTGCTGGACAACGAGAACTCGCTGACCGGCGACTACCTGGCCGGGCGCAAGACGATCCCGATGCCGGCGAAGCGTCGCAAGCGCGACCCGAAGCGGCAGCTGACCGTGGTCGGCGCCCGCGAGCACAACCTGCACAAGATCGACGTCTCCTTCCCGCTCGGTTGCCTGATCTCGGTCACCGGGGTGTCCGGTTCGGGCAAGTCCACGCTGGTCAACGACATCCTGGCCTCGGTGCTGGCGAACAAGCTCAACGGTGCGCGGCAGGTCCCGGGCAGGCACACCCGGATCAAGGGCGTGGACCAGGTGGACAAGCTGGTGCAGGTGGACCAGTCCGCGATCGGCCGCACCCCGCGGTCGAACCCGGCGACCTACACCGGCGTGTTCGACCGCATCCGCAAGCTGTTCGCCGAGACCACGGAGGCGAAGGTCCGCGGCTATCAGCCCGGGCGGTTCTCCTTCAACGTCAAGGGCGGCCGCTGCGAGGCCTGCGCCGGCGACGGCACCCTGAAGATCGAGATGAACTTCCTCCCGGACGTCTACGTCCCCTGCGAGGTGTGCAAGGGCGCTCGCTACAACCGCGAGACGCTGGAGGTGCACTACAAGGGCAAGACGATCGCCGAGGTGCTGGACCTGCCGATCGAGCAGGCCGCCGAGTTCTTCGAGCCGATCAAGTCGATCCACCGCTACCTGAGCACCCTGGTCGACGTCGGTCTCGGCTACGTGCGGCTCGGCCAGCCCGCGCCGACGCTGTCCGGCGGCGAGGCGCAGCGGGTGAAGCTGGCCAGCGAGCTGCAGAAGCGCTCCACCGGCCAGACCGTCTACATCCTCGACGAGCCGACGACCGGCCTGCACTTCGAGGACATCCGCAAGCTCCTCGGCGTCGTCAACGGCCTGGTCGACAAGGGCAACACGGTCATCGTCATCGAGCACAACCTCGATGTCATCAAGACCTCCGACTGGTTGCTGGACCTCGGGCCGGAGGGCGGCGCCGGTGGCGGCACGCTCGTCGCGCAGGGCACCCCGGAGCAGGTCGCGCAGGTGGAGGACAGCTACACCGGCCGCTTCCTGGCCCCGATCCTCGGCCAGAGCTGACCCGGCCCCGTGCCCACCCGGACCCCGGGTGGGCACGGGCCCTCATCCGCCGAGCCAGGTGCACCCGGTGGGCCGGTTGCGGTTCGCCAGGTGGTCACCGCACACCAGCAGCGTCCGGCTCTCGGTCGCGGCGCCGTCGATGCGCTCGATGGTGATCGCCTTGTGCACCGGCACCTGGCCGGCCCAGGGGTCCGGTCCGGTGCGGTCGTAGACGATCGCACCGGTGGTCCCGTGCGGCAGGCTCCGGACGTGCGAGAGCTCGTTCCACGTGGTGAGCCCGTTCAGCGGCAGCGGGTCGTCCTTGAACCCGCTGATCGCGCCGCCCAGCAGGTCCATCGCGTCCCGCGCCAGCGCGGAGCGGCCCTGGCTGGTGCTGCCCGAGTGCTGGAGCTTGTTGAACGAGACGTAGTCGAGCCGCAAGTCCGGGTGGTCGCGCACCCGGTCGTCGAGCACGTACTTGGTGATGTCGTCGCCCGCGATCAGCCGGGGGCGGTCTCCCGGGTCGCAGGCCTGGGCCTGGAGCAGCTCGTTGAGCTGTTCGGACCGGCCCGCGAAGAACACCACCGCGTCCCGCCCGCAGGTGTTCGCGACCTCGTCCGGATCGTCCGTCACCGCGACGCCGGGGAACCCGCGCACCTCGGCGAGCTCCTCGTGCAGGTCGGCGGCGAGGTTCCGGCTGTAGTCGTCGTCCGGGTCGCGGTAGACGGTGACCTGCCGCGCGGGCGCATCGAGGTGGTGCTGGAGGTATTCGCCGACGACCCGCGCCTGGTCGCGGTTCGGGGGCGCGACCTGGAAGTACAGCTTGCTCGACCGCCACATCGAGTCCTCCGAAGTGGTGATCCCGATGCTCGGCAGCCCGTGCGCGCCGAGCTCGGAGACGGCCTCCTTCGTGGTCCTGCGGCTGCCGCCGAGCCCGACGACGCCGACCACCGGAGAGGTCGCCTCGCGCGCCGCCCCCGGCCGTTGCGGCTCGCCCCGCGAGGCCGCGTTGATCGCGTCGGCGTCCCGGGCGAACGCGCCGATCCGCCTCGCGACCTCGGACGCGCGCCGCATCCCCTCACCGCCGTTGGCGATGAGCACCCGCAGCGGGAGCCGGGCGCTGCGGGACTGGTCCTGGGCGTCGGCGACCCCGCGCAGCTCCTCCAGCGCCGCGGTCAGCGTGGTCGAATCGGAGTTGGCGGTGGTCAGGACGCTGAAGTAGACGACGGTGGCGTAGGGCAGCGCGGGCTCACCGCGGTGCGCCTCCTCGGCCAGCTCGTTGAGCTCGTGGATCCGCTGCTGCTGCTCGGCGAGCGCCGCGCGGGTGCGGTCGGCGGGGGTGTCGGGCAGGGAGAACACGTACCCGGCCGAGAGGCCCACGCACTCGCCCTCGGTGCCGCCGAAGCCGTCCGGGTCGACCCAGCTCAGGCCGGGTTCGGTCCACGGCAGCGGCTGGCCGCAGTGCTCCGCCCGCTCCCGCAGGTACCAGCCGCCGGCTCCGGCCAGCACGGTCACCACCAGCGCGGCAGGCACCACCCGCAGCACCCGCGAGCGAGTGGTGCGGATCGGGAACTGGCCGCGCGGGAAGGCGCGGCCAGGTTCGACGCCGGTCGGCGGGTTCGCCACCCGCAGCGGCAGGTACCAGGCGGTGGGGGAGCGCTTCCGCCGCGCCTCCAGCAGCCGGTCCTGCCAGTTCTTGACCGTGATCGGCTCGGCGGGAGGGGCGCTGTGCGGCAGCTCCTCGGGACCGCTGGCGACGACCAGCAGCGGGTCCCGGGCTCCGGTCTCGTTGCGCACGTCGTTGATCAAGCTGATCAGCAGTTCCCCGGTCGTTCCCGGGGCGACTCCCTGCAGCAGCAGCACCGGGTAGGTGTCCCGCCGCACCCACCGCCAGCGCCACAGCCTGCGCGCGTACGCCTCGGCCAGGTCCTCCAGCAGGGCGTGCACGAGGAACTTGCGCACCTGGACGGCGTTCTCGTGCACCGACGGCGTGCTCAGCAACCGCTGCGCGAAGCTCGGGAAGTCCGCCGACTCGCGGGGGGAGAGGTAGTGCTGGCGCAGGAACCAGCGCGCGGGGCGGCGCAGCACCACCCCGCGCCGCACGGCGGGCGGCACGATCCAGGACAGCAGCGCCGCCGGCAGCATCAGGTACCAGGGCAGCCCGAGCGGTTCCAGCCGGTTCAGCGGGTCGCGCCCGTTCGGCTCGGCGTCGTTCGCACGGTGCTTGAGCCCGAACAACCGCCCGCGCACGTAGGTCCCGAGCAGGTCGCGGACCTGCCGGTTCGGCACCTCGTCCGGCTCGGGCGGCTCCTCGTTGTGCTGCAGCAGGTAGCTGGCCAGCGCGTAGCGGCGGAACCGGATGCGCCCCTGCCACCGCCGGGAGTCGTGCCTGCCCAGCCCGAGGGCGATCCTGTCCAGCAGCTCCTCGCGCATGGTCACCGAGCGCGCCAGCTCGTCGTCCGGCAGCGGCTGGTCGGCGCGCACCCGCACGTGCGGGACCCCGCTGCCCAGGTGCTCGTCGAGCTGCGCGGTCAGCTGGTCCGGTTCGACGGTCCGCACCAGGTGGAAGATCGGCTGCTCGCCGGCCGGGGACAGCAGGCCGGCGCGCCGCCACCGGGCCCCGATCCGCGAGCGCAGGTCCTTCACCGCGACAGTGGTGTTCTCATCCATCCGGGCCCCCGATTTCCCCGATGCGAACGTCCGAGAGTAGTGATCTCACCCGCCCGGCAGGGGCGGAAATCAGGGGTTCGACCGGAACGCGAGCGCCGTTGAACCGTTCGGCGCAGCCCCGGATCAGGCGCCGAAGGCCAGCACCACCGCGCCCGCGAACGCGCCCGACTCCTCGGCCGGGGCGAGCAGCCCGGTACCGGCGTCGCGGGGCAGCCGGGTGATCGTGCCGGAGCGCTGGTTCACCACGTGCAGCGCCGAGCCGTCCGGGGCGAACGCGAAGTGCCGCGGCCACCGCCCGCCGGTCGGGGTGCTGGCGAGGCGTTCCAGGCCGTCCTCGCGGACCGCGAACACCGCGATCGCGTCGTCGCCGCGGTTCGAGGCGTACACGTGCGCGCCGTCGCCGGAGACGGCGATCTCGGCGGGGAAGTTCTCCCCGGTCGCGCCCTCGTCCCGGGTGCCGATCACCTGCCCGGCGGTGAACGCCGCGCCGTCCCAGTCCAGCACGGTGATCGTCGAGCCCAGCTCGGCGAGCAGGTAGGCGCGGGTGCCGTCCGGATGCCAGGCCAGGTGCCGGGGCCCGGTTCCCCCCGGCACGTCGAGCCGTTGGCGCCGCACCAGCTTCCCGCCCTCGATCGCGTACACGAACACCGCGTCCGCCCCGAGGTCCACGGCCACCACGAGCCGCCCGTCCGGGGCGACGAGCACCTGGTGCGCGTGCGGCTCGGCGGCCTCGTGGCGCACCAGGTCGGTCGCCTCGCCGACCGAGCCGTCGGCGCGCAGCGGGTGCAGCGAGACGGTGCCGTCGGTGTAGTTGGCGGTGAGCAGGTGCCCGTCGGGATGCGTGGTCAGGTGGGTGGGACCCGCGCCGCCGGTGGCCGTCGTGCCGAGGACCACCGGGGCGCCCGCCTCGGCGAGGTCCACCGCGGTCACCGAGCCGCGCTGCCGCTCGTTGGTGGTGTAGAGCACGCGGCCGTCGGGGGAGAACGCGAAGAACGAGGCGTCCGGAACGCCCTCGACGACGCCGGTGGCGGCGAGCCGCCCGGTCGCCGCGTCGAAGCTCGCGACCTCGAACCCGCGCCCGGCCGGTGCGGACGAGGTCATGCTGCCGACGTAGGCGGTCGTGGTGGCCCGGGTACCGGCCACCGCCAGCGGGGCCAGCAGCGGCAGCGCGCTCGCCGAAGCCAGGACGCTCAGGAAGCCGCGGCGGTGCAGCGGGACGGTGGAGGACGGGTTCTGGGCGGGACCGGGCACGGTGCGGCTCCTTCGTCGAGTGCGTCGGCGAACAGTCTCGCGGGCTCGACGGCGGACCCGGGCGGATCGGCGCAATCCCGCCGCACCGCGCTCACGGCATCCGGTCAGGACTCCACGCGCAGCACCTGCTTGCCGCGCACCTCGCCCCGCTCCCCGCGCCGGTGCGCCTCCGCCGCCCGCTCCAGCGGCAGCACTTCGTCGACCTCCACCCGCAGCGTCCCCGCGTCGAGCAGGTCGCCGAGGGTGCGCAGCGCCGCGCCGTCCGGCTCGACCAGGTAGTCCGCGACCCGCACACCGCGCTCGTCGGCGGCCGCCCGCAGCCCGGGGGCGACACCGGAGGGCACCGCGACGAGCAACCCGCCCGGCTTGAGCACCGCCAGCGACCGGGTGCTGGTGTCGTCGATCTCGTCGCCGACCAGGTCGAGCACCACGTCCACCTCGCCCGCGACCTCCTCGAACCGCTGGGCGCGGTAGTCGATCACCTCGGCGGCGCCGAGCTCGCGCACCCAGTCGTGCTTGGCCGCGCTCGCCGTCCCGATCACGTGCGCGCCGAGGTGCGCCGCGATCGCCACCGCGAAGTGCCCCACCCCGCCCGAGGCCGCGTGCACCAGCACCCGCTGCCCGGCCGTGAGCCCCGCCAGGTCGACGAGGGACTGCCAGGCGGTCAGCGCCGCCAGCGGAACCGCGGCCGCCCGGTCGTGGTCCAGGCTCGCGGGCTTGCGGGCGAACTGCCGGGCGGGCGCGGTCACGTACTCCGCGTAGGCCCCGGCCTGGCGCGGAAACCACGGCATCCCGTACACCTCGTCGCCCGCGGCGAGGGTGTGCACGCCGAAGCCGACCTCCTCGACCACGCCGGAGACGTCCCAGCCCAGCACGAACGGCGGCTCGCCGAGGACGCCCGCCATGCCGCCGCCCGCGCGGGTCTTCCAGTCCACCGGGTTCACCCCGGCGGAGACGACGCGCACCAGCACCTCGGTCGGCAGCGGGGCGGGCCGGGGGACGGAGGTCGAGCGCAGCACCTCCGGTCCGCCGAACCGGTCCTGGGTGATCGCGCGCATGGTGCTGTCGTTCATGGTCCTCGTCCGTCCTCCGGTGCCGTTTCGTCCGCCGGGGCAACGCGATCGACGGCGGGGTGATTCCCGCGCTCCCCGGATCGGGGACGGCTACACGGCGAGGCTCAGCAGCGCCGCCATCGCGAAGCCGGTGACCGACAGGATCGTCTCCAGCACCGTCCAGGTCTTGAGCATGTCCTTGACGGAGATCCCGAAGTAGCGCGAGATGATCCAGAACCCGCCGTCGTTGACGTGCGAGGCGATGATCGAGCCGGCCGCGATGGCCACCGCGATCAGCGCCAGCCGGGGCTGCGAGTAGTCCGCGTCGGCCAGCAGCGGGGCCACGATGCCGCCGGTGGTCACGATCGCCACCGTCGCCGAGCCCTGGGCGATCCGGAGTCCGGAGCTGATCACGTAGGCGGAGACGATCAGCGGCAGCCCCGAGGCCTGCAGCGAGCCGGCCAGCGCCTCGCCCACCCCGGTCTCCGAGAGGACCTTGCCGAAGAACCCCCCGGCGCCGACCACCAGCAGGATCATGCCCAGCGGACGCAGCGCGGCCGCGGTGAGCGCGGCCAGGTCCGGCCCGGTCAGCCCGCGCCGGGTGCCCAGCAGCCAGAAGGCCACCAGCACCGCGATGGTCAGCGCCACGACGGGGTTGCCCAGCAGCGTCAGCACGTCCAGGGCGACTCCCGGCGGCAGCGTGATGCTCGCGAACGTGCCGCCGAGGATCAGCAGCATCGGCATCCCGATGACGAGCGCGACCACGCCGAGCGACGGTTCCCGGTCGGAATCCGCGCGGAGTTCGGCGGGCGGCGCCGTGTCCGGGACGTCCACGTGGATGCGCTTGCCGATCCAGGACGGGAACAGCACGCCCGCCACGACGAACGCGGGGATCCCGCAGGCCAGTCCCATCAGGATGATCCAGCCGAGGTCCACGCCCAGCAGCCCCGCGGCCACCACCGGCCCGGGGTGCGGCGGCAGGAACGCGTGCGTCATCGACAGCCCCGCCACCAGCGGCAGGCAGTACAGCAGGATGGAGCGCCCGCCCTGGCGCGCGGCGGTGTAGACGAGCGGTGCGAGCACGAAGATTCCGATGTCGAAGAACACCGGGATGCCGAACACCAGCCCGGACAACCCCATCGCCAGCGGTGCCCGGTTCTCCCCGAACGCGGCCAGCAGCCGGCGGGTCAGCAGCTGCGCCCCGCCGGAGGCCTCCAGGACCGAGCCGAGGACGGCGCCGAGCCCGACGATGGCGGCGATGTGCCCGAGGATGCTGCCGAAACCGCTCTCCAGCAGGGATTCGCTGCTCTTCTGCGCCGAACCGACCAGGTCGGTGACCGGCACGCCGGCGGCGAGGGCGATCAGCAAGCCGGTGATGATCAGCGCGATGAACGGTTCCACCCGGAACTTGATGATCATCAGCAGCAGGACCGCGATCCCGGCCGCGCACAGCACGAGCAGACCCGTCGTCTCGTGCTGCAACCAGTGCACTAAGCCATCCACAGTGGACTCCCTCGGGGTGTCAGGAGGCGCGGCGAACCGCACGGCCGGGCAGCGCGTCGGTGCGCCGCCCGGAGTCGAGGACGGGCACGCCGTTCACCAGCACGTGGTGCACGCCGGTCGCGGTGCGCCGGGGCTCGTCGAAGGTGGCGGTGTCGGCGATGGTGTCGGCGTCGAACAGCACCAGATCGGCCACCGCGCCCTCGCGGATCCGCCCCCGGTCGGGCAGCCGCAACCGGTCGGCGGCCCGCGAGGTCAGGTGCCGCACGCACTCCTCCAGCCCCAGCACGCCCAGCTCCCGCACGTAGTGCCCCAGGTAGCGCGGGAACGTCCCCCACGCGCGCGGGTGCGGGCGCGCGCCCACCAGGAGCCCGTCGCTGCCGCCCGTGTGCGCCGGGTGGCGCATGATCGCGCGCACGTTCTCCTCGTGCCCGACGTGCATCAGGCAGGACGTGCCGAGCCGCTCGGAGACCAGCACGTCGAAGAACACCTCGACCGGCTCCCGCCCGGAAGCCCGCGCCGCCTCGGCGATGCTGCGCCCGACCAGGTGGCCGTTGCGCTCCGCGTCGCGCACCCCGTTGATCTCGATGGTCGACCAGTCGACCGGCACCCCGTGGCAGCCGTCGGACCCCACCACCTCCAGCGCGTGCCGGATCCGCACCCGCTCCTCCGGGTCGCGCAACCGCGCCAGCGTCGCGCCCACCCCGCCCTCGGCCGCCCAGCTCGGCAGCAGCGCGTGCAGCGAGGTCGCCCCCGGCAGGTACGGGTAGCTGTCCAGCGTGATGTCCGCTCCCGCGGCCAGCGCCCGGTCCACCAGCGCCAGCAGCTCGTCCGCGCGGCCCCGGTTCACCTCGAAGTTCATCGTGGCGTGCGCCAGGTGCAGCGGGCAGCCCGACGCCCGGCTCACCTCGATCATCTCCGCGTAGGCCGTGAGCGCGCCCGCCCCGTAGCTGCGGTGGTGCGGGGCGTAGAAGCCGCCGTGCCCGGCCACCACCCGGCACAGCTCGACGAGCTCGGAGTCCGAGGCGTACATCCCGGGCGTGTAGGTCAGCCCCGAGGACATCCCGACCGCGCCCTCGGCCAGCGCTTCCGCCAGCACCCGACGCATCCGGTCCAGCTCGGCCGGTGCGGCGTCCCGGTCCTCGTGGCCCACGCACAACATCCGCAGCGTTCCCTGCGGCACCAGGTAAGCCGCGTTCACCGCGATCCCCGCGTCGAGCCGGTCCAGGTACTCCCCGACGCTCCGCCAGTTCCAGTCGAAGCCGGGCGGATCGTCGTTCCACCCCGTGAGCTGCGCCCGCACCGCGGTCAGCGTCGCGTCGTCCACCGGCGCGTAGGACAGTCCGTCCTGGCCCAGCACCTCCAGCGTCACGCCCTGCGAGACCTTCGCCAGGTGCTCCGGCTCGGCGAGGACCCGCAGGTCCGAGTGCGAGTGCATGTCGATGAACCCGGGCGCCAGCACCAGCCCGTCCGCGTCGAGCACCCGCCGCCCGTCGAGCGAGCCGGGCGCCGCGATCTCACCGATCCGCTCCCCGGTGACCGCCACGTCGGCGCGGAAGCGCCGCGCGCCCGTGCCGTCGACGACCGTCGCACCTCGGAACACCACGTCCATGCCGACCTCCGGTCCTCGCGGGCGGTTCAGAAGAAGGTGTGCACCAGGTCGAGCACCCGGTCCCCGTCGACCACCGGGATCAGCCGCCACTTGTCGAAGACCGTGCACGGGTGCGAGAGCCCGAAGCCGATCCAGTCGCCGACGCCCGGCTCCGCGTCGTCCAGCGCGAGGAAGGCGTGCTGATCGGCCAGCGAGGTCACCCGGCACGCCCCGGGCGCGAACTCCCGGACCGCGCCGCCCGGGGCGCGGAAGACCCTCGGTTCCGGCAGGTCCTGGTCGAAGGAGACGTCGCGGCGACCCATCGTCACCAGCGCCAGCCCGGGCTCCGGCCGCGAGGTGACCTGCGCCCAGATCCGCATCGCCGGCCGGAACGGGCCCTCGTCCCCGGCCAGCCGGTGTTCCCTGCCGAAGGGGGAGTTGCGGCGGTACAGGCCGTCGTCGTGGGTCAGGTACGCGCCGCTGCGCAGCACCGGCAGCACCCGGGACCGCGTCGGCCACGGCCCGGCGATCGCCTCGGCGACCTGGTCGAAGTAGGCGCTGCCGCCGCCCGAGACGATGATCTCCTCGCCGTCGAACAGCCCGGCGCCCTCGACGGCGGCGACGAGCTCCCGCATCCGGGCCAGGTACGCGTCGACGGTGGCCAGGGCCGCGTCCCCGGTGCCGTGCGCGGCCGCGCCCTCGTACCCGGCCACCCCCGCCAGCCGCAGGTTCGGGCTCGCCGCGATCTCGCGGGCGACCTCCAGCGCCTGCCCGACCGTGCGGGCGCCGGTGCGGGCGCCGTCCCAGCCGAGCTCCACCAGCACGTCCAGCGGGCGCGTCCCCGGGTAGTCGCGGGCCATCAGCCGCACGCCCGCCACCGAGTCCGCCCAGCAGCTCACCGACCACTCCGGGTCCCGGTCCAGCTCCGCGCCCAGCCAGCGCAACCCGTCCGGATCGAGCAGCTGGTTGGCCAGCAGCACCCGGGCCACCCCGAACGCGCGGTAGACGCGCAGCTGCGCGAGGTTCGCGGCCGTGATGCCCCACGCGCCGTGCTCCAGCTGCCGCTGGAACAGCTGCGGCGCCATGGTCGTCTTGCCGTGCGGGGCCAGCAGCACGCCGTGCCGCTCGCACCACCGCGCCATCGTGGTCAGGTTGTGCTCCAGCGCGGATTCCTCCAGCACCAGCACCGGCCCGGTGAACCCCGCCCCGGAGAGCGTGGGCCGGGCGCTCAGGAACTCCTCGACGGTCCGGCCGAGCGCCGCCGACGGCATCCCCTTGCACCGCCAGTCGATGACCTCCCGCGCCAGGGACGACACGGTCTGCGCGTTGATGCCGGGTGCGGTGCCGGGCAAGGGACCTCCAGTGCGACGGGCGCGATGTGATCGGGAGATGATAAGCCCTCGGGCGGCGCAGTGGTCCAGACGAATTCCCGGACCGCTCCGCCGCTGCGAAGACCGCCGAAGCACCAGGAGGAACGATGCCCAGGACGATCATCACGAGCCCGGACGCGCCGACCCCGCCGCCGCACATCCCGCTGTCCCCGGGCGTGCGCAAGGGCAACATCGTCCAGGTCTCCGGTCAGACCCCCGTCGACCCCGCCACCGGCGAGATCGTGGCGGGCGGCGTCCCGGAGCAGACCGAGCGCGCGTTGCGCAACGTGATCGCCGTGCTGGAGGCCGCCGGGGCGGGTCTGGAGGACGTCGTGATGCTCCGCGTCTACCTCACCGACGTCTCCCAGTTCGCCGAGATGAACGAGACCTACGCCCGCGTCGTCGGCGAGCCCCACCCGGCCCGCACCACGGTCTACGTCGGCCTGCCCGCAGGACTGCTGGTCGAGATCGACGCCCTCGCGGTGCTGGGCGACTGACTGCTCCGTTCCGGGGAGCAGCCGGGCCGAAGCCCGCGAGCGGTGCGCAGTCGCCGGTCGCGGGCGGGCGACCGCTCGTCGCGCCCGACCTTGACAACCCGTCGGCGGGGCTCGGAAGGTGTCGATCAGTCACCGGTCCGTCCGGCCCGGCCCGGAGCGGCTAGCCAAGGAGGGCGTGCATGACCACGTTCGGCGACCTGGACGGCCGGCTCGCGCAGAGCTGGGGCGGGCGCAAGCCCAACGCCTGTCGCGTGATCGTCGTGCTCGCGCGGCGCGGCGGCGCCACCGCGGCCGGGCTGTTCACGACCCTCGCCATCCCCACCGGGCGGATCGCGCCGGTGCTGGTGTCGGTGGGGGAGGACCACGACTCCTGCGCGGCGGTGCAACCGCCGACGCTGTTCGTGGGGCACGAGCTCGCCGCCGCGGGCCGGACCGCCGCGCTCGTCGTCGGCGCCGGTCAGCTCGGGGTCGCCCAGGGCGTGCTGGACTCGGTGGCCGACGGCCTGCTGGAGGCCGATCAGGAGACGCTGGTCTTCGTCTCGCTCTGGCTCGACCACGACGCCGAGGACGAGACCGCCGTCCGCTGCTGCGTGCGCGAGGCGGTCGGCGCCGCGATCGGGGAAGCCGTCACCGGGCAGACGAAGGAGCGGGTTCGCTCGATGGTGGAGGACCGCGACCGGCTCGCCCACCCGTACTACGGAGGTGACTGAGCGCCGGGCGGACGCGTCAGCGGACGGGGCCGGTGTACTTCTCGCCGGGGCCCTGGCCCGGTGCGTCCGGAACGGCGCTGGCCTCGCGGAAGGCGCGCTGCAGGCCCTGCAGCCCGTCCCGGATGGGCGCGGCGTGCAGGCCCAGGTATTCGACCGAGGCGGTGACCAGCCCGGCCAGCGCGGTGATCAGCCGCCGCGCCTCGTCCAGGTCCCGGCTCGGCGCGGTGTCCGGGTCCTCGTCGCCCAGCCCCAGCTTCTCGGCGGCCGAGGACATCAGCATCACCGCGGCGCGGCTGATCACCTCGACGCTGGGAACATCCACCAGCTCGCGGACGTTGTACCCGTCGTCCGCTTCGGCGGAGCTCGATCCCTGCTCGGCTGGTCCCTGCGCTGCGGTGTCCTGCTCTGGAGTGCTCTCGGAGGGCGGGGTCGGCTGCGGCTCGTTCACGGCTGGTACCCTGACACGAGCGACCAGCCCCCGCTTAGCCGGGGGCGGCAAAGTGGAGCCCCGCTCCCACCCGCGCAGCCGGTTCTCAGGCCGCCGGGTCCCGGTCACCCCGGCTTCGCGCCGGTGGCACGAGCGGTATTGCGGTACCGGTTCGATCGGTAGGAGTAGGGTCCCGCGCTTCCGGGAAGTACCGGAACACGCGGGACTTCTGCACGTCCAGGGGCGAGCTTCACGCGCCGAGGCTGGCAGCAAGACCGAAGCATCGAACCGAGGAGGCCCCATCAGCACGGAGACGCGCATCAACGACCGCATCCGCGTGCCCGAAGTCCGCTTGGTCGGACCGAACGGCGAACAGGTCGGCATCGTCCGCATCGAGGACGCGCTCCGCCTGGCGCAGGAAGCGGATCTGGACCTTGTCGAGGTCGCCCCGCAGGCGCGCCCGCCGGTCTGCAAGCTCATGGACTACGGCAAGTTCAAGTACGAGAGTGCGCAGAAGGCTCGCGAATCGCGCCGCAACCAGCAGCAGACCGTCATCAAGGAGCAGAAGCTCCGGCCGAAGATCGACCCGCACGACTACGAGACGAAGAAGGGCCACGTGTCCCGCTTCCTCGGCCAGGGTCACAAGGTCAAGGTGACGATCATGTTCCGCGGTCGTGAGCAGTCGCGTCCCGAGCTGGGCTTTCGTCTGTTGCAGCGGCTGGCCGACGACGTCGCCGAACTGGGGTTCATCGAGGCCAACCCGAAGCAGGACGGCCGAAACATGATCATGGTTCTGGCGCCGCACAAGACCAACAAGACCAAGCCGAAGGCGACCGCGTAAGCGCACCGGAGCGCATCGGGGTGCGTCCCGGCCGCCGAACCGGCGCGCGCACCGCGATGCGGTGGTCGCTGCCGGCACCGGCCGGTGCGAGATCGGCCGGTCCGACAGCCCGGTCTGTCAACGGGCCGAACAGGTCCACCGCGGATCTCCGCGAACCGCGGCGGGCCCCGTATGGAAGAGGACGAGAGATGCCGAAGAACAAGACCCACAGCGGGACCGCGAAGCGCTTCCGGGTCACCGGCAGCGGCAAGCTGCGCCGCGAGCAGGCCGGCCGTCGCCACATCCTGGAGAAGAAGTCCAGCCGGGTGACCCGCCGCCTGGAGGGGACCGAAGAGGTCGCCAAGAACGACGTCAAGCGCATCAAGAAGCTCCTGGGTCGCTGAGCTCCCGCGCCGCACGCCTCCGGGCGAGCGCGGTGCGGAGCTCCCCGGCGCCCCAGCCCCCAGGGCGGTCCCGCCGCCCCCGATGAGACCGACAGGACGGACCCGTGGCACGCGTCAAGCGGGCAGTGAACGCCCAGAAGAAGCGCCGCAGCATTCTTGAGCAGGCCAGCGGTTACCGCGGTCAGCGCTCCCGGCTGTACCGCAAGGCCAAGGAGCAGATGCTCCACTCCCAGACCTACGCCTACCGCGACCGGCGTGCCCGCAAGGGTGAGTTCCGGAAGCTGTGGATCACCCGCATCAACGCGGCGACCCGGCAGAACGGTCTGACCTACAACCGCTTCATGCAGGGCCTCAAGGCCGCTGACGTCGAGGTCGACCGCAAGGTCCTGGCGGACCTCGCCGTGCGCGACCCGCAGGCCTTCACCGCCCTGGTGGACGTGGCCAAGAAGCACCTGCCTGAAGGTGCGGCCTGATCACCGAGGGCACCAGCGAGCCCCAGCGACCCGGGACCGATCCTCTGACGGAGCGATCGTCCCGGGTCGTTGTCGCGCGCAAGCTGACCCGCCGCGCCGGGCGGGAGCGGGCCGGTGAGTTCCTGGCCGAGGGCGCGCAGGCGGTCGGCGAGGCCCTGGCCGCGCACGCCGCGGGCCGGGTCCGGGTGCGCTCGCTGTTCGCCACCGAGCAGCAGGCCGCGAAGCTGCCCGCGCTCGACGTTCCGGTGCACCTGGTGACCGAGCGGGCCGCGGCCTCCCTGTCGGAGACCGTCACCCCGCAGGGCCTGGTGGCCTGCTGCGCGCTGCCCGGCACCACGACGACCGAGGCGCTGGCCGCCCGGCCGCCGCTGGTGGCGGTGCTGCTGGGGATCTCCGACCCGGGCAACGCGGGCACCGTGGTGCGGGTCGCGGACGCGGCCGGAGCCGGGGCGGTGCTGTTCGCGGGGGACGCCGTGGACCCCTACAACGGCAAGGCGGTGCGCGCGTCCACCGGCAGCGTCTTCCACCTGCCCGTGGCCCGGGACCGGGACGCCGCCGCGGTGCTCGCCGCCTGCCGCGAGGCCGGGCTGCGCTTGATCGGCGCGGACGGTCACGCGGCCGCCGACCTGGATGATGCCGCGGACCGGGGCGAGCTGGCAGGCCCGACGGCCTGGGTGTTCGGGAGCGAGGCCCACGGGCTGCCCGACGAGGTGCTCGCCGAACTGGACGCGAGCTTGCGGGTGCCGATCCACGGGGCGGCCGAGAGCCTCAACCTCGCCACCGCCGCCGCCGTGTGCCTCTACACCTCCGCGCGCGCCCAGCGCCGCCGCGGATGAGCGCGGGCCGGGCGGAACACGCCGGGAACGCGGCTGCTCGAAAACCGCTCGACCGGGTCGCATAGACTCGAGTGGCTGCGGGGCGCATCCGCAGGTCACCGACCGGGTGGAGGCCCCATCGGACGCCGGTGGGAGCACCGGGCCGAGAAGGCGGGTCACGCCGTGCTCGTCGCGCCTGACGAGTGTCGCCTGACGAATGACGGGAGTCATGCAGTAACGATGTCTGGAGCCAACGACTCGTACGACCCCAAAGAGGTCGCCGCTCTCGCGCCGGAGACGCTCGACCGCGCCGTGGTCGAAGCCCGCAAGGGCTTCGAGGAGGCCGCGGACCTCGACGAGCTGGCCGCGGTGAAGCCCGCGCACCTGGGGGAGCGCTCGCCGCTGCTGACCGCCCGCCGCGAGATCGGCGCGCTGCCGCCGAAGGCGCGCTCCGAGGCGGGCAAGCGGGTGAACGAGGCAAGGCAGGCGATCCAGGGCGCGTTCGACGAGCGCCGGAGCGTGCTGCAGGCCGAGCGCGACGAGAAGGTGCTGCGCGAGGAGTCCGTGGACGTGACCCTGCCCTCGGGCCGGGTCCCCGCCGGTTCCCGGCACCCGATCACGCAGCTCACCGAGCAGGTCAGCGACGTGTTCGTGGCGATGGGCTGGGAGGTCGCGGACGGTCCGGAGCTGGAGGCGGAGTGGTTCAACTTCGACGCGCTGAACTTCGGCAAGGACCACCCGGCCCGCACCATGCAGGACACGTTCCACGTGGCCCCGGAGGACTCGGGGCTGGTGCTGCGCACGCACACCTCGCCGGTGCAGGTCCGCTCGCTGCTGAACCGCGAGCTGCCGGTGTACCTGGTGTGCCCGGGCCGGACGTTCCGCACCGATGAGCTCGACGCCACCCACACCCCGGTGTTCCACCAGATCGAGGGCCTGGCGGTGGACGAGGGCCTGACGATGGCGCACCTGAAGGGCACGCTGGACGCGTTCGCCCGCGCGATGTTCGGGCCCGAGTCGGAGACCCGGCTGCGCCCGAGCTTCTTCCCCTTCACCGAGCCGTCCGCCGAGATGGACGTGTGGTTCCCGCGGAAGAAGGGCGGCGCAGGCTGGGTCGAGTGGGGCGGCTGCGGCATGGTCGACCCGAACGTGCTGCGCGCCTGCGGCATCGACCCGGCGAAGCACACCGGGTTCGCGTTCGGCATGGGCCTGGAGCGCACCCTGCAGTTCCGCAACGGCATTCCGGACATGCGGGACATGACCGAGGGCGATGTGCGGTTCACCGAACCGTTCGGCATCGATTCGTGATCCCCCTCCCGCTGCGAGAGAGAAGGACCTGAGCAAGTGCGGATTCCGGTTTCCTGGCTGGCCGAGCACCTGGAGCTGCCCGCGGACACCACCGCCGACACGCTGGCGGAGGCCTTCGTCCGGATCGGGCTGGAGGTCGAGGAGGTCGCCCACCTGTCCCAGGTGAGCGGGCCCCTGGTGGTGGGCCGCGTGGCCGAGATCGAAGAGCTGACCGGGTTCAAGAAGCCCATCCGGTTCTGCCAGGTCGAGGTCGGCGACACCGAGGACGGCGAGCGGCGCACGCAGGGCATCGTCTGCGGGGCCGCGAACTTCGCCGAGGGCAACCTGGTCGTCGTGGCGCTGCCCGGCACGGTGCTGCCCGGCGGGTTCGAGATCGCCTCCCGCAAGACCTACGGTCGCGTCAGCGACGGCATGATCTGCTCGGCCAAGGAGCTGGGCATCGGCGAGGACCACGACGGCATCCTGGTGCTGCCGGCGGGCGTCGCCGACCCGGGTGCGGACGCGACCGAGCTGGTCGGCCTCGACGACGCGGTGATCGAGCTGTCGATCACGCCGGACCGGGGCTACTGCTTCTCGGTGCGCGGCCTGGCCCGCGAGCTGTCCAACGCCTTGGAGGTGCCCTTCGGCGACCCGGCCGCGATGCCGGTGCCGGAGGACGAGCGGGAGTCGCGCGCGGTGCGGGTCGAGGACCCCGACGCCTGCTCCCGGTTCGTGTTCCGCCGGGTGACCGGGGTGGACCCGACGGCCCCGACGCCGTGGTGGATGCGGCGCAGGCTGGCGCTGGCGGGCATCCGCTCGATCTCGCTGTCGGTGGACGTCACCAACTACGTGATGCTGGAGCTGGGCCAGCCGCTGCACGCCTGGGACGCCTCGAAGCTCACCGGTGACGTGGTGGTCCGCCGCGCCGCCGAGGGCGAGCAGCTCACCACGCTCGACGGCGTGCGGCGCGAGCTGGACCCGGACGACGTCGTGATCTGCGACGAGTCGGGCCCGGTGAGCCTGGCGGGCGTCATGGGCGGGGCCAGCACCGAGATCGGCCCCGAGACCCACGACGTGCTGCTGGAGGCGGCGAACTGGGACCCGGCGAGCATCGCCCGCACCATCCGCAGGCACAAGCTCCCGAGCGAGGCGGGCAAGCGCTTCGAGCGGACCGTGGATCCGGCGGTCGCGCCGGTGGCCACCGAGCTCGCCGCGCAGCTGCTGGTCCGCTACGGCGAGGGCCGCATCGCGCAGGGCCGCACCGACGTCGGCACGCCGCTGGCCCCCGCGCCGGTGACGATGCCGCTGGCGCTGCCCGACAAGATCGCGGGCGTGCTCTACGAGCGGGGGGTCACCGCGCGCAGGCTGAGCCAGATCGGCTGCCGCATCGAGGTCGGCACCTCCGACGAGGGCATCGGCCTGGTCACCGCGCACCCGCCGACCTGGCGCCCGGACCTGAAGCAACCCGCGGACCTGGTGGAGGAGGTGCTGCGCCTGGAGGGCTACCACACGATCCCCTCGGTGCTGCCCGCCGCGCCTCCCGGCCGGGGCCTCACGCCCGCGCAGCGCCGCCGCCGCGCCGTGTCCCGCGCGCTCGCGGCCGACGGCCACGTCGAGGTGCTGCCGTTCCCGTTCACCAGCGACGAGGAGCTGAGCAGGCTCGGCATCGCCGAGAACGATCCGCGCCGCCGCGCGCTGTCCCTGCTCAACGCGCTGGAGTCCGACCGCTCCGAGCTGGCGACGACGCTGCTGCCGGGGCTGCTGGACGCCTTGCAGCGCAACGTCTCCCGCGGTCAGCGCGACCTCGCGCTGTTCCACATCGGACAGGTCGTGCTGCCCGCCGAGCAGCCGCCCGCACTTCCCGAGGTCGGCGTCGAGCAGCGCCCGTCCGCCGAGGACCTCGCCGCGCTGGAGGCCGCGCTGCCCGCGCAGCCGACGCACGCGGCCGTGGTGCTGGCGGGCAAGCGGGAGCGCCAGGGCTGGTGGGGTCAGGGCCGCGAGGCGGGCTGGGCCGACGCGGTCGAGGCGGCCCGCACGGTGGCCCGCGCCGCCGGGGTGGAGCTGACCGTCACCGCCGGAAACCTGGCGCCCTGGCACCCGGGCCGCTGCGCGGAGCTCAGGGTCGGCGACACCGTCGTCGGCCACGCGGGCGAGCTGCACCCGAAGGTCGTCGAGGAGTTCGGCCTGCCGAAGCGCGCCTGCGCGATGGAGATCGACCTCGACGCCCTGCCGCTGACCGAGAACCGGCCGGCGCCGTCGCTCTCGGCGTACCCGCCGGTGCTGCTGGACGTCGCGCTGGTGGTCGATCGCGCGGTGCCCGCGGCGGAGCTGGTCGAGGTGATCCGGACCGGCGGCGGCGAGCTGCTGGAGGACGTGCGGCTGTTCGACGTCTACTCCGGCGAGCAGCTCGCGGAGGGCAAGAAGTCCCTCGCCCTGGCGCTGCGCTTCCGCGCCGCCGACCGGACGCTAAAGCAGGAGGAGGCCACCGAGGCCCGCGACGCGGCCCTGCAGGCCGCCGAATCCCGCTTCGGAGCCACCCTGCGCGCCTGACGCGCGATACCCGGACCGGGGTGTTCTCCCGCATCGAGGAGAACACCCCGGTCTTTTCGCGTGCGCTTCCGCCGCCGCGCGAATTTCCGGTCATCCCGGCCTTTCGCGACTCATCACGCGGTAGTGACTCACCCGAATGCCACTCATTTCCGGGCCGTGCGGAGCAATCCTCCGGACGAATTCGGATTCCCCACCCCCTGTGCTCGAACAGCGCGCGAGACCTGGCAGAGTCGATCGTGAATCGCAGCGGGACGTGTGGAGGAGTCGTGTCATGAGTGCGCAGGATCGACTGGTCGCCGGTCGCTACCGGGTGGAGTCGAGGCTGGGCAGTGGCGCGATGGGCGTGGTGTGGAAGGCCTCCGACGAGCGCCTGAGCAGGACCGTCGCCGTGAAGGAACTGCACCTGCGGCAATCGCTCAACGACGCCGACGTGCAAACGGCGAAGCGACGCGCGATTCGCGAAGGCCGGATCACGGCGCGGTTGATGCACCGGCACGCGATCGCGGTCTACGACGTGGTCGAAGAGGACGGCCGCCCCTGCCTCATCATGGAATTCCTGGATTCGCGGAGCCTCGAGGTGGTGCTCGCCGAGAGCGGGACGCTGCCGGTCGCCGAGGTCGCCCGGCTCGGCGCGGACATCGCGGCAGCGCTCGCCGCCGCGCACGACGCGGGCATCGTGCACCGGGACGTGAAGCCGGGCAACATCCTCGTGGCGGAGGACGTCACCAAGATCACGGACTTCGGCATCTCGCGGGCGCTGGGCGATGCGAGCACCACCGGGGTGCTGGCGGGCACCCCCGCCTACCTCGCGCCGGAGGTGGCCCAGGGCGGCAAGGCCGACTTCCACACCGACGTCTACTCGCTCGGCTCGACGCTCTACGCCGCGCTGGAGGGCCGTCCGCCGTTCGGGCTGGGGGACAACTCGATCGCCCTGCTGCACCGGGTCGCGGCCGGGGAGTTCGACGCCCCCGAGAACGCCGGGGAGCTCACCCCGGTGCTGCTGCGGATGCTGGCGGCGGAACCGGCGCAGCGGCCCACGATGCACCAGGCGCAGCGCGCGCTGGCCGCCGCGGCGGACGGGGAGGAACTGCCCGCCGAGTTCACCGCCATCCCGGTCCCGGCGCCCACCCGTACCACCCCCGCGGTCCCGGCCGCGCCGGAGCCGACCCCGGAGCCCACCCGGGAACCGGCGGAGCGCCGCCGCTACGGCCTCGTCGCGGTCGGCGCGGTGCTGGTCCTCGGTGCCGGGGTGACCGCGGCGCTGCTGACCGGCAACCTCACCGGCGAGCACTCCGCGGCCCCGCCCACCTCCGCCGCGCCTGCCCCGAGCCCGCAACCGGTCCCGGCACCGGAGGAGACACCGACGCGGCCGGAGAGCTCCAGTGCGCCGGAGACCCCGGAACAGCCGGAGACCCCCGCGCGACCGAGCAGCCCGGACGCGGTGGTCGCCGCGTACTACGCGGGAATGCCGGGCGACCTGGAAGGCGCCTGGCAGCAGCTCACGCCGGACTACCAGACCAACCACGCGGGCGGTTTCGAGGCGTTCCGGGACTTCTGGGAGCCGGTGACCAGCGTGCAGGCCTCGGGGGTGAGCACCGAGGGCCCGAGCACGGCGCTGGCCACGATCACCTACCAGTTCGACGACGGCCGCACGGTCGAGGAGAAGACCCGCTACACCCTGGTGCGCGACGGTGCGGACTGGAAGATCGCCGCGACCACGGTGCTCAGCAGCCGCACCCGCTGAGCCGCCCGGCCCTCGGGCGCGCCGGAGAGCTCGTTCGGCACCGGGCCTGTCGCCGGTCCGGCACCGGCGCCGCGCGCGCCGTGGAGGTCCGGTGGCGCGGCGACGGCTTCGCCCCCGGCGAGCGGGCGTCGTTCTCCCCGGCGGATCGGGCACGTCGGTGCCGGGACCGCGCGAGGCGATCATCCGCTGCTCGCCGTCTCGGGCCTTCGCCGGAAGACGACGGGACAACTGGGGACGTGCCGCGCCGCTGGGGTTCCGCTCCGGGGCGGTGCGCGAGGCACCGCGGATCACCAACCCCCAGCGCGCCCACCGGGGTTCCGCGGAGGTGGGGGCTCAGCGCGGCAGCCGGGGCTCGATCTGCCGAGCGACCTTCTCCGCGAGACCGCAGTCGTCGTAGGTCGCTTCGGGCATGATCTTGGTGATCGAGACGATCGCGACTCCGCCGCCCGCGTCGAGCAGGATGTTGCAGAGCCCGTGCCCGGTGGCGCCTGGGCTGATGCCGGTGGCGGCGGCGCGGCCGTTGATGTCGAACTTCTGGTAGCTGTCCCAGTTCCCGCCGGTCTCGTAGCTGGCGACCGTCTCGTCCTGGTTCTTGTACAGCGTCAGCAGGTTGTCCGGTCCTTCGAACGTGCAGCCGGGCTCGAACGAGACTTGCTCGACAGGCTCCCCAGGTCCGCTGGCCTCGACGACGTTGAGATCGGCGGGCGTGAAGAAGCTGCACGTGTCGAAGTTCGCTAGCCCTGAGGGCTTGGGCTCGGACGTGGGCTCGGGTTCGGTCGTCGCGTCACCGAGCGCGCAGCCGGACACAGCCAGAAGTCCCGCGCAGCAGACTGCCGCGATCGTGGAGCGGGAACGTTGGATCACTGGATACCTCGCTGCAAGTCTTGGGCGATCTGATCGTCGGTGGCACGGTAGTCCTTGGCCGCATCGCGAAAGGCTTGTGCCTGTTCGAGCAGGATCTTCTGCATCTCACGAACCATGGCAATAGCGCCGGCCTGAGGATGGGTCGCCTTGTCGATGAATCGCTGCGCCAGCTGCTCGCCGTCCGGGTAGTCGCCCAGCCCCTCCAAGCGGTTGAGCTGGTTAGCGCGCATCAATATCACGCTCAGTTCCCGGATCTCACCCTCCACGCGCTGCGCCGCCCGCTCGGCGACTTCCGGGTCCAGCGCCAGCATCCCCGCCGACACCTGCTGGTTGATCTCCTGCGTCTGCGATCGGACTGCTCGCAGTCCTTCCGCGGCCGCCGCGAAACCGCCGTCCGCGCCCGCCATTCCCACCCCCTTCGCTGATCACGATCGTTCGTGATCGAGTGTATCGAGGCGGAGCGGGCGGCGGACCTGTTCCGGTCAGAGTCCCGCTTCCTCCGGGGCCCGGCGGAGAATCTCCTCGACGGTGTCCTCCGCGGTCTGGCCCGAGGTGTCGAGCCAGAGCCCGATGCGCGGGGTCCGCTCGCGCAGCACCGCGTCCAGGGCGCGCACGGTCCACTCGTCGTAGGAGTCCTTGTCCCGGGCCGCTTCGCGGTCGGCGACGGTGTCGGCGCCCGGCGCGAGCACGACGACGTAGAGCGGCCGGGTGCGGATCTCGTGCGCGAGGTCGCTGAGGTGCTCGCCGAGCACGACGTCCTGGGCGATCACGGTGAACCCGGCCGCGGTGTACTGCTCGCAGGTCTGCGCGGTGAGCCGGTGGCGCAGCCGCAGCTGTCCGGTGGCCGCCTCGGTCGGTTCCGGGGTCATGTCCGCCCGGCCGTTGACGATCATGCGACGGAACAGGTCGCCGCGCAGGTGCACCGAGTTCGGCAGCCGTTCCGCGAGCAGCTGCGCCACGGTGGACTTGCCCGCGGCCTGGATCCCGGTGATGAGCACGACCCCGGAGGCGAATCCCTCCGGCGCCATCCCGGGTGCGCTCGCCGGGGCGGTGCGCGGTGGCGAAGCAGACCCCATGGAGCAGCACCCCTTCCGAGGAGATCGAGCGCGGTGGACGACCAGCCTAACGCTTCCGGTGTCCGCTTCGTTCGGCCTTTTCGGTGCTGGTCGTCACCGCGCGGCCCCCAGCGTGAGAGCCTGCCGGGATGCGACGCCTCCGCTTTCGCGCTCCCGGAACCCGCTGATGATGCGGCTGGACCGGTTGATCAACGTGCTCGGCGGCTACGGCGCCCGGTTGTGCGCCGCGCCGCGCGGGCGCGAGGTCGCGCTGCGGGGAGTCGCGCTGCACGACCCGGCGGGCGTGGACGAGGTGCTGCTGGCCGTGGGCGTCGACGACGTCGCCGCGCTCGTCGCCGACACCCTCGCGGCCGTGGTGCTGCTGCGGGAGGTCGACGAGGCGACGCTCGCGGTGGCCCGGGAGCGCGGCGTCGCCGTGGTGCGGATCGACCCGGGCGTCTCCTGGGGTCAGCTCGCCGCCGTGGTCTACGGGCTGGTGCTGGAGGGGCGCGAGACGGAGGCGGGACGCGGGCCCACGGACCTGTTCGCGCTCGCCGACGCGCTGGCCGCTTCCGTCGGCGGGCCGGTGACGATCGAGGACCAGCACGCCGGGGTCCTCGCCTACTCCAGCAGGCAGGAGGCGGCCGACCGCGCCCGGCTCGCGACCATCCTGGGCAGGCGGGTGCCGCCGGAGATCCGCGCCGAGCTCACCACCCGCGGCGTCTACGCGCACCTCGCCTCCTCCGACGAGCCGATCTTCGCCGAGCCGATGCCGGAGTTCCACGGCCGAGCCGTGATCGCGATCCGCGCGGGCCGC
The DNA here is from genome assembly GCF_047200635.1 of Saccharopolyspora antibiotica. Taxonomy (NCBI): domain Bacteria; kingdom Bacillati; phylum Actinomycetota; class Actinomycetes; order Pseudonocardiales; family Pseudonocardiaceae; genus Saccharopolyspora; species Saccharopolyspora antibiotica. The sequence goes on from NZ_JBJZOI010000013.1 coordinate 159,680, forward strand.
GAGCTGCTCGGCTCGATCTGGGTGGAGGTGCCCGAGCCGCTGGACAGCGAGAGCTCCGCCGCCCTGCGTGCGGGCGCGCGCACCGCCTCGCTCCACCTGCTGCGGGCTCGGGCCAGCGCCGACCTGGAGCGGCAGGTCGAATCGGATCTGGTGATCGGCCTGCTGGAGGGCCAGGCCGACGCGCCGGCCGTGCTGAGCAGGCTGGGCCTGCGCGGGGAGGTGTTCCGGGTGATCGCGGTGCAGGCCGAGCAGGCGCAGGACGCGGCGGTGCTGCTCGCCTTCGAGCGCGCCACCGCCGGTTTCGGCTGGGCCCGGCCCGGCCGCAGCGCGTTGTTCGCGAACACCGTCTACACCGTGCTGCCCGAGTCCGAGCCGCCGGAGCGCTGGTTCCGGGCGTTGCGGCGCAACGTCCCCGGCGACGTCCGGCTCCGCGCCGGTACGGGCGGGGAGGCCTCCTCGTCGGAGCTCCCGCTGAGCAGGCAGGAGGCCGACGAGAGCCTGGCCGTCGGGGAAGGGCGCGCGCTCGTCGATTACGAGCAGGTCTGGCACGAGATCCTGCTCCGCCGGTTGCGCGGCGCCGCCGCCAGCGGCCGCATCCCCTCCCGCGGGCCGGTGTGGGAGCTGCGCCGCCACGACGCCGAGCACGGCACCCGCTACACCACGACGCTGCGGGAGTGGCTGCGCTGCCAGGGGGATCCCGGAGCCGCCGCGCACCGGCTCGGGGTGCACGCCAACACCGTGCGGTACCGGATGCGCAAGATGGCCGAGGTGACCCGGCTCGACCTGGATGATCCGGACGAACGACTCGCGCTGATCGTCGCGCTGCTCATCGACTAGTCCCGCGTCGCCAATCTCAGGCTGCCGGATTGTGCGGATCCGACAAGCTCCCGGGGCGCGCTCCCGGTCACACTCGGAACGCAGCCGAGCTTGGAGGAGGGCGGACATGACGGGCATCGACCAGACGCCGCGGCACGTGGTGGTCGCTGGCGCGGGTGTCGTCGGGTTGTCGACGGCGTGGTTCTTGCAGGAGCACGGCGTGCGGGTCACGGTCGTCGACCGCGAGGACGTCGCCGCCGGGTCGTCCTGGGGCAACGCGGGTTACCTCGCCCCGGCGTTCTCCATCCCGCTGCCCGAACCGAGCGTGCTGCGCTACGGCCTGCGCTCGCTGCTGGACCCGAACGCGCCGCTGTACGTGCCGTACCGGTTCGACCCGGCGCTGTGGGCGTTCCTGACCCGGTTCGCCGCGCACTGCACGATGCGTTCCTGGCGTCGCGCGATGCAGCCGTTCGTGCCGATGAACAACGACTGCCTGGACGCCTTCGACGCGCTCGCGGCCGGCGGTGTCGAGGCCCCCACGCACCCGGCCCCGATCACCGCCGCGTTCGAGAAGGCCGAGCAGGTCGCCGACCTGCGCCGCGAGTTCGACCTGATCCGCGAGTCCGGCCAGGACGTGCGGGTCGAGGAGTCCTCGGTCGACCGGGCCGGGGTGCCGCAGCTGTCCTCGCACATCGAGGCGGTGTTGCGGATCGAGGGGCAGCGCTACGTGGACCCCGGCGAGTTCGTGCGCTCCCTCGCCGAGTCCGTGCGCGGGCGGGGCGGCGAGATCCGCACCGGCTTCGCCGTCGAGGAGGTCCGCCGCGAACGCTCCGGCGTGGTGCTGCGGTCCGGCTCCGACGCGGTGACCGCGGACTCGGTGGTGCTGGCCACCGGCGCCTGGCTGAGTTCGCTGGCCAAGCCGCTCGGCGTCCGCACCGCGGTGCGCGCCGGGCGCGGCTACTCGTTCACCGTGCCCACCGAGGAGCCGGTGCCGGGCCCGATCTACCTTCCCGCCGTGCGGGTCGCCTGCACGCCGTACCAGGGCGGCCTGCGCGTCGCGGGGACGATGGAGTTCCGCTCGCCCGACGCGAAGCTCCACCCGAGGCGCATCGAGGCGATCGAGCGCTCCGCCAAGCCGTTGCTGCGCGGTGTGTCCTGGGACGACCGCGAGGACGACTGGGTGGGCGGGCGTCCCGTCACCCCCGACGGCCTGCCGCTGATCGGTGCCACCGCCATGCCCGACGTGTTCGTCGCGGGTGGGCACGGCATGTGGGGCCTCACCCTGGGACCGCTGACCGGGCAGCTGCTGTCCGAGCAGATCGTCACCGGCAAGCAGCCTGAGCAGCTGCGTCCGTTCAACCCGCTCCGCTGACCGCCTGACCAGAGCAGGGGCCGCCGCCACCGAGGCAGCGGCCCCTGTTCGCCTTTCCGGGCGTCGTACCCGCGATTTCGTGAGAAATCGCTGTCCTGTCCCCGCTCGCGGGCGTGGGGGAACGCGATTTCGCGAGAAATCTCGGGAGTTGTCCACAGGCCGGGCCGCCGGTGACGGGGGATGAGACGGTGTCAGCCCTGGTGGGCGATCTTGTCCTTCTCGGCCTGGGGGAGATGGCAGCCGGTGCTGCCGGAGATGACGGTGCGCTTGGCGGTGCCGAAGCGGTATCCGGCGCCGTAGCGGTCGCTGCCGACGACCTGGTGGTCGGAGGGGCGGCTGACGACTGTCTCCGGTGGCGTGAAGCCGTAGTCGGCACCGATCCGAGCGACGATCTGCTCCGCGCGGGGCCATTCGGGGTCGGGGATGTTGCCCTCGGCTCGCCAGACGCCGAGGGTGTGGCTCTCCCCGGTGTAGGTGAAGTCCTCGAAGTCCGAGCAGCCAGCCCGGTTGAGCTCCCGGCTCTGCTCCCACCGGATCCAGGGGAACGCGGCGGCGAGCTCGTCGCGGATGCGTTCGTGCATCTCCAGGTAGCGGGCGCTGGCCTCCTCGATGCTGGGCCTGCTCATGAGTTCGGCGCGCTGTTCTTCCATGCTTCCTCCAAACTCCGGCCCCAGTTCGCCGCCGCATCCGGTGAGGCTCAGCGCGAGCACCGCCAGGACTGCGAAGCGCTTCATGGTCCGTCCCCGTTCTCGGTAGGTCATCCCCAGCGGTCCACGGCCCGGTCCGGGATTCCGGCCGCGATGACGCTGGCGTTGTACTGGCTGGTGTTGCCCCGGGTGAGGTAACCGGTGGGGCCTCCGGTGCCGTGCCAGCTCGATTCCTTTAGCCGCTGCCCATCCGGTGCGACGGCGTCCCCGGTCGACAGGTCGTCGATTCCCGGTTTCCACGAGGGATCGCCGCCGAAGCGCCCGAGATCCGCGACGGCGTCCCACTTCGATTCCAGGTTGTAGAGCTGCCCGTCCGGCACGTTGATCTTGTCGGGATTGGGCGTGCCCACCCCGGGCGACCCCATCGTGAGGGCTGCGTCCACCCCGGTGCCCTCCTCCTGCAGGGCGTACCCCGTGGTGGTGGACCCGTAGGAGTGGCCCATGGCGACCAGGTTCGGGTCGTCCGCTCGGGATTCGTTGATCCCTCGGTAGAAGTCGGCCAGGTCCTCGGCGCCGCGCTTGGCGGGAGCCGAGCTGGCCACGGAGTCGCTGGGGTCCAAGGTCTCCGACAGCTGAGGCGCCTCGTACCCGAGCCAGGTCACGGCAGCGACCTCGCCCCCGTCGCCGTACTGGTCGGACTGCGCCTGCGCGTCCTGCGCCAAGAGGTCCATGCTCCGGTCGTAGTCGCCAAGGCTTCCGCCTTCGACGTTGCTGTCCATCCCCGGCGTGAACACGGTGACGTGCTCGGCCGTGTCGACGTCGCCGATGCCGACGGCCGCCTTGGTCCGCTCGCCGGAGGTGTCCAAGGTCAACAGTTGGCGATTTCCTTGTTCCAGGACCTTTTCCACGTTGTCCAGCGAGGTCAGCTTGGCCTCCACCTGGTCCAGCTCTCGCTGATACCTGCTCCGCACCAGGTCGCCGCCGGGGCCGGGGTGCCGCTCGTTCGCGGCGCTCCGCAGTCGGCCGGCTTCTGCTTGGAGGGTGGCGCGCTCGTCGTCGATGCGGTTGACGTTGGCGGTGTGGCGGACCGACGCCGGGATGCCGTCCATGTTCCCGAGCCAGGGCGGGGGAGCGGCGGCCAGTGCCGAGCGGGTCTCGGCGGGCAGCGACTTCCACCACTCGGCGTTGTGCGCCGGGTCCCCGGGCGGCGGCGGCTCGATCGTCTCGCCGATCCCGCGCGCGTCGCCGAGCGCCGCCGCGTCGGCGAGGGTTTTCGCGCCTCGGGTGTCCATCAGGTCCTCGTCGGCGTCGCCGAGGACCTTGGCGAGCTCGCCGTCGGCGTCATCGGCGCGCGCGACCAGCAACCGCACCCGTTCGGTCAGATCCGGCCGCACCCGCCGGTAGCGGTCCTCGTTGACGCTGCGGACCTCGTCCTCGGGGATTCCCGGTGGGGTGCCGAGGTCGTCCACGGACCCGTCGTCGGCGATGCTGAAGTGCTGGGCCCGCGCGAGGGCGTCGAGTTCCGCGAGCTCGGTGCTGATGGCTCGGACCTCGTCGGCGGTGGCGATGGTGGTGGTGCGGACGGTGGAGATCTCCAGGACGAGTTCGCGCAGGCGCTCGCCGAGCTTCGCGTGCTCGGCGGCGGCGGAGTCGGCGGCCTCGCCGTGCCACTCCCGCGGGCGGCCGGAGTCGGCGAGTTCGTCGTCGAGCTGCACGAGCCGGTCCTGGCGCTGCTTGAGCTCGTCGATCGCCTCGTCCAGGCCGTCGGCGTTCCAGCGGCGGAGGTCGCCGATGCGCACCATCACGCACCACCGCCCCGGGAGGCGCCGAGCTCGTCCGCGGCGCGGCGTTCCCGCGCCTCGTAGTCGCGGGCGCTGCCGGACAGCGAGTCCGCGTACTCCTCGGTGGCGCGGTTCCACCCGTCGAGCGTGCCGCGCCAGCTACCGCCGGTGCGCTCGGCGGCGGGCGCCGAGGCGGAGCCCGGCATCGCCTGCGCGATCAGGTCGGTGGCCGGTTCCAGCCGCACCGACCTGGCCTGCTCGGCGGCGGAGCGGGCGGCCTTCGCCGCCTCCTCCAGCGCCTTCGTGACGACCTCGTAGCCCACGGCACCCCCTCCTCGCGGGGCAGGACACTAACAGCGCGCGGGGGCTTGGCGGGCGCGATCCGGATGATCTCGGCGCGGGGTCACGCCCGGCCGGAGCGGATCGTGCGGAGGAAGGAGCCGAACGCCTCCCGGCTCACGACGAGGACGGCGCCCTCGGCGTCCTTGGAGTCCCGGATCCCCACGGCTCCGGGCTGCACGGCGACCTCGACGCACGCACCGCCGTTTCCCTGGCTGCGACTCGCTTTTCGCCAGTCAGCAGCGGTGGGCACGAACGCGACCTCGACGCACTGGCCACCGCTGGAGCCGCTGCGGCTGGACTTGCGCCAGGTGGCTGTCGAGAAATCCGGGGTCATGTCGCACCTTTTCAAGATCGCCTAGCTGAATGCCTCGGCCACCTTAGCGATGAACTCACGCGACTCCTGGTGCGGCAGTGCGGCCGAGCGCAACCGCTCGAAGACCACGCTGTAGCGGGTGAAGTCCTCGGGCGAGTCGAGGTAGGTCGCGCCCAGCACATCTTCGAGGTACACAGCCGAAAGTTGTTGCTCTGCGAGATGAATGAGTGTGGCTGCCGACGCCACCGCGATCCGGTTCGGAACATCGAACGGGAGGATCCTGACCTCGATGTTCGATTTCTCGGTCGCCTCGATCAAGTGCTCCAGCTGCTCCCGCATGAGCTCGTGGTCGCCCTGCACCCGCCGGAGCGCGGCCTCGCTGAGCACCACTTGCAGATTCAGCGGGTTCCGCCGCCGGGTCAGCACGTCCTGCCGCTGCAACCGGGTCTGGACCTGGCGCTCCACCAAGCGCGGATCGGCAGCCGGTTCCCACGCTTCGATCGTCGATCGCGCGTACGCCTCGGTCTGGAGCAGGCCGGTGACGATCTCCACCTCGTAGATGCGCATGTCCGTCGCCGCGTATTCGAGTGCGTGGAAGCGCTGGAACCAGTCGGGTACCGCGTCCCGGTAGGTCGTGCGGCGCGGACTGCGTCGGGGGAGCTGGCTCGCCAAGCCGATCAGGTACTTCCGGGGCTTGGCGGGCGCGTCGTACAGCGCGGACAGCTTCTCGACCTCGACCGCGGTGACGCCCTGCTTGCCGCTTTCGATCTTGCTGATCTTCGGTGCGGTTCCGCCGACTACGGCGGCGGCCTCGGCCGCGGTGCACTCGGCTTCCTCGCGCAGGCGGCGCAGCTCGATGCCGAGCTGGATCTTGAGCATCTTCGGGTCCGGAGCCATGCGGATCATGATTCCGCCCCATCACTCACGCCGGAAGATCCTTCACCGGATTCAGCGATCGTTGAGGAGCAACTTGCTTAGTAGCGTGCCTTCGCCGATCAAGTCCGACTGGAAGGGGAGTGCCGTGCACGACGACGAGAGGGAAGCGGAGTTGCTGCGGGAGCTGGCCGAGCGCGTGCGCCCGAGGCCCTTCGCGCTCTACGAGCTGATCACCGAGGGCGGCCGGGTGCTCGACGCGGAGGTCTGGCGTCTGGGGGCTGGACGTGAGCGGCCAGCGCGACGCGGACGGCGACGGTCCCGGCGCGGTGTTCGTGGGACCGGGGAGGATGCTGTGCAACGCCGATTCGGCCGAGGCGGCGCTGGCGATGTTCTCGATCATCCGGGAGGTCCGCCTCGTCTGGTTGTGATCGCTTCGCCCCGCAACTTCCTTGATTGATGTTGCACGGGGATGCATAATCATCCGTATGGTGATTCGGGTCGGAGTGGCGGGTGCGAGCGGATACGCGGGCGGGGAACTGCTGCGCCTGCTGCTGGCGCACCCCGAAGTGGAGATCGGCGCGCTGACCGCTGGGAGCAACGCGGGCAGCCGCCTCGGCGCGCACCACCCGAACCTGCTGCCGCTGGCCGACCGCGAGCTCACCGAGACCAGCGCGGCCGCGCTCGCGGGCCACGACGTCGTCTTCCTGGCCCTGCCGCACGGGCACTCCGCCGCGCTGGCCGCCGAACTCGGCGACACCACGATCATCGACTGCGGCGCCGACCACCGGCTCAACGACCCGGAGGCCTGGACCCGCTGGTACGGCGGCGAGCACCCCGGCACCTGGCCCTACGGCGTCCCGGAACTGCCGGGCGCCCGCGAGCGGCTGCGCGGGGCCACCCGGATCGCCGTGCCGGGCTGCTTCCCGACGGTCTCCTCCCTCGCGCTCGCCCCCGCCTTCGCGGCCGGCCTGGTCGAGCCGGAAGCCGTGGTCGTCGCCGTCACCGGCACCTCCGGCGCGGGCCGCGCGCTCAAGCCGCACCTGCTCTCGGCCGAGGTGATGGGCTCGGCCAGCGCCTACGGCGTCGGCGGGGCGCACCGGCACACCCCGGAGCTGATCCAGAACCTCAGCGCGGTGGCGGGCGCACCCGTGCGGGTCTCGTTCACCCCGGTGCTCGCGCCGATGTCGCGCGGCATCCTCGCCACCTGCAGCGCCCCGCTGCGCGGCGACCTCGACACGACCACCGCCCGGCAGACCTACCTGGAGGCCTACGCCGCCGAGCCCTTCGTGCACGTGCTGCCCGAGGGCTCCTGGCCGCAGACCTCCTCCACCGTCGGCGCGAACACCGTGCACCTGCAGCTCGCCGTCGACCCGGACGCGCACCGCCTCGTCGTCGTCGGCGCCGAGGACAACCTCACCAAGGGGACCGCGGGCGGAGCCGTGCAGTGCATGAACCTCGCCCTGGGGCTGCCGGAGACCACCGGCCTGCCGCTCGCCGGCATCGCCCCGTGACCGCACCCCGACCGCACCAGCAGCACCGAGGAGATCGCATGAGCGTCACAGCCCCCGCCGGATTCCGGGCGGCCGGTGTGCCCGCCGGGATCAAGGCGAGCGGAGCGCGGGACCTCGCCCTCGTCGTCAACGACGGCCCCCGGCGGACCGCCGCCGGGGTCTTCACCACGAACAAGGTCAAGGCCGCCCCGGTGCTGTGGTCCCGGCAGGTGCTCCAGGAGCGCAGCCTGCGCGCGGTCGTGCTCAACTCCGGGGGCGCCAACGCCTGCACCGGGCCCGAGGGCTTCCAGGACACCCACGCCACCGCCGAGAAGGTCGGCGAGGTGCTCGGCGCGGGCGCCATCGAGATCGCGGTCTGCTCCACCGGCCTGATCGGCGAGCGGCTGCCGATGGACGCCGTGCTCTCCGGGATCGACGACGCCGCCGCCGCGCTCGCGGACACCGAAGCCGCCGGGACCGACGCGGCGACCGCCGTGCTCACCACCGACAGCAAGGCCAAGCAGGCCGGTGCGGCCGGAAGCGGCTGGCGCGTCGGCGGATTCGCCAAGGGCGCGGGGATGCTCGCGCCGAACATGGCCACCATGCTCAGCGTGCTCACCACCGACGCCGTCGTGGAGCCCGACGTCCTCGACGCCGCCCTGCGCGCCGCCACCCGCACCACCTTCGACCGGCTCGACGTCGACGGCGGCACCTCCACCAACGACACCGTGCTGGTGCTGGCCTCCGGTGCCTCCGGCGTCGAACCGAGCCCCGCCGAGCTCACCGAGGTCCTCACCGCCGTGAGCAGCGACCTCGTCCGCCAGCTGCAGGCCGACGCCGAGGGCGCCACCAAGGCCGTCGACATCACCGTGCGCGGCGCCCGCAGCGAGGACGACGCCGTGCGCATCGGCCGGATCATCGCCGAGGACAACCTGGTCAAGACCGCGCTGTTCGGCTCCGACCCCAACTGGGGCCGGATCGCGATGGCGCTCGGCCGGGCCGAGGCGGAGATCGACGTGGACCGGGTCGAGATCATCACCAACGGGGTCTCGCTGTTCGCGGCGGGACTGCCCAACCGGGACCGCGGCGAGGCCGACCTCAGCGGCCGCGACATCGAGATCGTCGTGGACCTGCACCTCGGCGACCAGGAGGCGACCATCCTGTCCACCGACCTCTCGCACGACTACGTCGAAGAGAACAGCGCGTACTCCTCATGACCGGGAACCCGACCCCCGCCGACCGGCTGGCCACCGCCGCCGCGAAGGCCAGCGTGCTCATCGAGGCGCTGCCCTGGCTGGAGCGCTTCCACGGCGCCACCGTCGTCGTCAAGTACGGCGGCAACGCGATGATCGACGACGAGCTCAAGGCCGCCTTCGCGCAGGACATGGTGTTCCTGCGGCTCGCGGGCCTGCACCCGGTCATCGTGCACGGCGGCGGCCCGCAGATCACCACGATGCTCGACCGGCTCGGCATGACCGGCGAGTTCCGCGGCGGCCTGCGCGTCACCACCCCCGAGACCCTCGACGTGGTGCGGATGGTGCTCGTCGGCCAGGTCGGCCGCGAGCTGGTCGGCCTCATCAACCAGCACGGCCCGCACGCCGTGGGCATGTCCGGCGAGGACGCGCAGCTGTTCACCGCCGCCCGCCGCACCGCCACCGTCGACGGCGAACCCGTCGACGTCGGCCTCGTCGGCGACGTGGTCGCCGTCAACCCGGACGCGGTGCTCGACCTGATCAGCGCCGGGCGCATCCCCGTCGTGTCCACCGTCGCGCCCGACGTCGACGGCGTCGTGCACAACGTCAACGCCGACACCGCCGCCGGGGCCCTCGCGGTCGCCCTCGGCGCGGAGAAGCTCGTCGTGCTCACCGACGTCGAAGGCCTCTACACCGACTGGCCCGACCGATCGTCGCTGGTCTCCCGGATCGACGCCGACCGGCTCGAAGAACTGCTGCCCGGCCTGGCCGCCGGGATGGTCCCGAAGATGGAGGCCTGCCTGCGCGCCGTGCGCGGCGGCGTCCCGCGCGCGCACGTCATCGACGGCAGGCTCGCGCACTCGGTGCTCCTGGAGGTCTTCACCAGCGCCGGAGTCGGAACCATGGTGCTGCCCAGCGAGGAAGGCGAGAACGCATGACCACCAACACCACCGGGGCGCAGCGCTGGCAGGCGTCCATGATGGGCAACTACGGCACCCCGAAGCTCACCCTGACCCGCGGCTCCGGCTGCGAGGTCACCGACGCCGACGGCACCACCTACCTCGACCTCGTCGGCGGCATCGCCGTCAACGCGCTCGGGCACGCCCACCCCGCCGTCGTCGAGGCGGTGACCGCCCAGATCGGCACCCTCGCGCACGTCTCCAACTTCTACGCCCACGAGCCCGGCCTGCGGCTGGCCGAGCGGCTGCTGGAGCTCGCCGGCTGCACCGGCCGCGGCCGGGTGCTGTTCTGCAACTCCGGCGCCGAGGCCAACGAGGCCGCGTTCAAGATCGCCCGGCGCACCGGCCGACCGAAGATCGTCGCCACCGAGGGCGGCTTCCACGGCCGCACCATGGGCGCGCTCGCCCTCACCGGCCAGCCCGCCAAGCAGCAGCCCTTCGCCCCGATGCCCCCCGGCGTCGAGCACGTCCCCTACGGCGACGTGGCCGCGCTGGAATCCGTCGTGGACGACAGCACCGCCGCGCTCGTGCTCGAATCCGTGCAGGGCGAGAACGGCGTGATCGTCCCGCCCGAGGGCTACCTCCGCGCCGCCCGCGAGATCACCGGGCGGCACGGCGCGCTGCTCGTCGTCGACGAGGTGCAGACCGGCATCGGCCGGACCGGCCACTGGTTCGCCTTCCAGCGGGAGGGGATCGAACCCGACGTCATCACCCTGGCCAAGGGGCTCGGCGGCGGTCTCTCCCTCGGCGCCTGCATCGGCATCGGCGACGCCGGCGAGCTGCTGGAACCCGGCCAGCACGGCACCACCTTCGGCGGCAACCCCGTGGCCTGCGCCGCCGCGCTCGCCGTGCTCGACACCATCGCCTCCGAGGGGCTGCTCGACCACGTGAAGGTCGTCGGCGAGCAGCTCTCCGAAGGAGTCCGCGGCCTCGGGCACCCGCTCGTCGCCGAGGTGCGCGGGCACGGGCTGCTGCTCGGGATCCGGCTCACCGAACCCGTCGCCGCCCGCGTGGCCGCCGCCGCGCAGGACGCCGGATACTTGATCAACGCCGTGCAGCCGGACGTCCTCCGGCTGAGCCCGGCGCTCGTGCTCACCGCCGAGCAGGCCCGGCGGTTGCTCGCCGACCTGCCCGGCCTGCTGGGCTGACCGCCCGTTCCGAACGCCCCACCCACCACGAAGCCACGGAGGTGAAACCCGTGACGCTCCGGCACTTCCTGCGCGACGACGACCTGAGCCCGCAGGAGCAGACCGAGATCCTCGACCTCGCCGCGCGGTTCAAGGCCGATCGCAACGGGGACCGCTCGCTCGACGGCCGCTCCATCGCGGTGATCTTCGAGAAGAACTCCACCCGGACCCGGCTCTCCTTCGAGGTCGGCATCCACCAGCTAGGCGGGCAACCCCTCGTCGTCGACGGCCGGATGATGCAGCTCGGCCGCGAGGAGACCATCGAGGACACCTCGCGCGTGCTGTCCCGCTACGTCGACGCGGTCGTCTGGCGCACCTTCGCCCAGGCCCGCATCGAGGCGATGGCGGGCGCGGCCACCGTTCCCGTGATCAACGCGCTCACCGACGAGTTCCACCCCTGCCAGGTCCTCGCCGACCTGCAGACCGTGCGGGAACGCCACGGCGAGCTGCCCGGCCGCACCCTCACCTACCTCGGCGACGGCGCGAACAACATGGCCCACTCGCTGCTGATCGGCGGCGTCACCGCGGGAATGCACGTCCGCATCGGCGCCCCCGAGGGGTTCGCCCCCGCCAGCTGGGTCCTCGACGCGGCGAACGAGCGCGCCGCCGAGACCGGCGGTTCGGTCGCCCTGCACACCGATCCGCGCGCCGCCGTGGACGGAGCCGACGTGCTCGTCACCGACTCCTGGACCTCGATGGGCCAGGAGAACGACGGCAAGGACCGGGTCAGCCCGTTCCGGCCCTTCCAGATCAACGCCCAGCTGCTCGCCGCCACCGGCGTCGAGACCACGGTCCTGCACTGCCTGCCCGCGCACCGCGGCTGGGAGGTCACCGACGACGTCCTCGACGGCCCGGCCAGCGCCGTGTTCGACGAGGCCGAGAACCGGCTGCACGCGCAGAAGGCGCTGCTGGCCTGGCTGGTGCGACGGTCATGAGCACCCGGGCGGCCCGGCAGGCGCGCATCGTCGAGCTCGTCTCGGCGATGGGCATCCGCAGCCAGACCGAGCTCGCGCGGCTGCTGGCCGGAGACGGCATCGACGTCACCCAGGCCACGCTGTCCCGCGACCTCGACGAGCTCGGAGCGGTGAAGCTGCGCGGGCCGGACGGAGGAGCGGCCGTCTACGTCATCCCCGAGGACGGCAGCCCCGTCCGCGGGGTGCAGGGCGGCACCACCCGGCTCAGCAGGCTGCTGGCCGAGCTGCTCGTCTCCGCCGACGGCTCCGGCAACATCACCGTGCTGCGCACCCCGCCCGGCGCCGCGCAGTTCCTGGCCAGCGCGATCGACCGAGCCGCCCTGCTGGAAGCCGTCGGCTCCATCGCGGGCGACGACACCGTGATGGTCGTCGCCAGAGAACCGCTCACCGGCCTCGACCTGGCCGAGCGGTTCACCAACATGGCCTCCGGCGAGCGGACCGCGTCGCCGGAGGGCACCGAGGACCGCGGCGACGAGCACGACTGACCGCCCCGTCCCCGCACCGAACCGACCACCCCGTCCGACAAGGAACAACACCGTGACCCAGCAAGGCAGCGAACCCACCAAGCTGTGGGGCGGCCGCTTCGCCTCCGGCCCGGCCGAAGCGATGGCCGCGCTGAGCCTGTCCACCCACTTCGACTGGCGGCTGGCGCCCTACGACATCGCCGGCTCCCGCGCCCACGCCCGCGTGCTGCACCGCGCCGGGCTGCTCACCGAGGACGAGCTCCAGCGGATGCACGAGGGCCTCGACGTCCTCGCCGCCGACGTCGAATCCGGCGCCTTCCAGCCGGTCGTCGCCGACGAGGACGTGCACACCGCCCTCGAACGCGGCCTGCTGGAGCGCGTGGGCACCGACCTCGGCGGCAAGCTGCGAGCCGGGCGCTCCCGCAACGACCAGGTCGCCACCCTCTTCCGGATGTGGCTGCGCGACGCCACCCGCCGCGTCACCGCCGGCGTCCTCGACGTCGTCGAGGCGCTCGCGGGGCAGGCCCAGGCGCACCCCGACGCGGTGCTGCCCGGCCGCACCCACCTCCAGCACGCCCAGCCCGTGCTGCTCGGCCACCACCTGCTCGCGCACTGCCAGGCGCTGCTGCGCGACGTGAGCAGGCTGCGGGACTGGGACGCCCGCACCGCCTACTCCCCGTACGGTTCCGGCGCGCTCGCCGGATCCTCGCTCGGGCTGGACCCGCAGGCCGTGGCCGCCGAGCTCGGCTTCGACGGCGCGGTGGACAACTCCATCGACGGCACCGCCTCCCGCGACTTCGCCGCCGAGTCCGCGTTCTGCCTGGCCATGCTCGCCGTCAACCTGTCCCGGGTCGCCGAAGAGGTGATCATCTGGAACACGGCCGAGTTCGGCTACGTCACGCTCGACGACGCCTGGGCCACCGGCAGCTCGATCATGCCGCAGAAGAAGAACCCGGACGTCGCCGAGCTCGCGCGCGGCAAGTCCGGGCGGCTCGTCGGCAACCTCACCGGGCTGCTCGCCACGCTCAAGGCTCAGCCGCTCGCCTACAACCGGGACCTGCAGGAGGACAAGGAGCCGGTCTTCGACTCCGTCGAGCAGCTCGACCTCCTGCTGCCCGCCATGGCCGGGATGCTCGGCACGCTCACCTTCCACACCGAGCGGCTCGCCGAGCTCGCCCCCGCCGGGTTCACCCTCGCCACCGACATCGCCGAGTGGCTGGTGCGCCAGGGCGTTCCGTTCCGGGTTGCGCACGAGGCCTCGGGCGAGTGCGTGCGCACCGCCGAGGGCCGCGGCGTCGGGCTCGACGAGCTCACCGACGCGGAGCTCGCCGCGGCGCACCCCGCGCTCACCCCCCAGGTGCGGGAGGTGCTGACCGTCGCGGGCTCCATCTCCTCCCGTGACTCGCACGGGGGGACCGCCCCCGACCGGGTGAGCGAGCAGCGTGACCGGGTGTTCGCGGCCGTCCGCGAGCACCGGGCCTGGCTGGAGGGCTGACGCCCGGCCCCGCCGGGTCAGTACCCTTCCGCCCGTGACTCAGCTGACCCGCGCGGAACTCGCCCACGACCCCCTCCAGGTGGCGCGGCACCTGCTCGGCTGCGAGCTGCGGTCGAACCACCCGGAGGGGGACGTGCGGGTCCGGCTCGTCGAGGTCGAGGCCTACCGGGGCGGTGACGACCCCGCCTCGCACTGCTACCGCGGCCGGACCCCGCGCAACGCCGTGATGTTCGGGCCCGCCGGGCACCTCTACGTCTACTTCGTCTACGGCCTGCACTTCTGCATCAACGTCGTCTGCACCGAGGACGGCGCGGCCGGGGCCGTGCTGCTGCGCGCGGCCGAGATCGTCGAGGGCACCGAACTCGCGCGGCAGCGGCGCCCCGCAGTGCGCAAGGACGTCCAGCTCGCCAGCGGGCCCGCCCGGCTCGCCGGGGTCCTCGGCATCACCCGCGAGCACAACGGGATCGACCTCACCGACCCCGGCTCGCCCGTCCGCTTGTACCGCGGCGAGGCCGTGGACGAGGACGACGTCCGCACCGGGCCCCGCGTGGGCGTCGCCACCGCCGTCGACCTCCCGTGGCGCTCCTGGATCGACGGCTCCCCGGCCGTCAGCCCGTACCGGAGGGGAGGGCGCCGCCGGATCCGGGACCAGGCACGAAACCGGTCGGCCTGATGAGCCAGACTGGTTCGCGTGAGTGAGCACATCCTTGACCAGCTGTCCTGGCGCGGGCTGATCGCGCAATCCACCGACCTCGACGTGTTGCGTTCCGACCTGGACTCCGGCCCGCTCACCCTGTACGCGGGCTTCGACCCGACCGCGCCGAGCCTGCACGCCGGCCACCTCGTCCCGCTGCTGACGCTGCGCCGCTTCCAGCTCGCCGGGCACCGCCCGGTGGTGCTCTCCGGCGGCGCGACCGGCCTGATCGGCGACCCGCGCGACACCGGCGAGCGCAACCTGCACGACGTCGACACCGTCCGGGAGTGGACCGAGCGCATCGGGCGCCAGCTCTCCCGCTTCGTCGACTTCGACGGCTCGGCGACCGGTGCCCTGCTCGCCGACAACGCCGACTGGACCGCGCAGCTGCCCGTCACGCAGTTCCTCCGCGACGTCGGCAAGCACTTCTCGATCAACACGATGCTGTCCAGGGACACGGTCAAGCGCCGCCTGGAGGGCGACGGCCTCTCCTACACCGAGTTCAGCTACATGCTGTTGCAGGCCAACGACTTCGTGCAGCTCAACCGGAAGTACGGCACCCGGCTCCAGCTCGGCGGCTCCGACCAGTGGGGCAACATCGTCGCGGGCGTCGACCTGCTGCGCCGCCAGGAGAACGTGACCGGGCACGCGCTGACGCTGCCGCTCGTCACCGACGCCGAGGGACGCAAGTTCGGCAAGTCCACCGGCGGCGGCAACGTGTGGATCGACCCGGAGCTGACCTCTCCCTACGCCTGGTACCAGTACTTCGTGAACTCCGCCGACGCGGACGTGGCCAAGTACCTGCGCCTATTCACCTTCCTGGAGCAGGAGGAGATCGAGGAGCTGGAACGCCTCACCGCGGAGCGCCCGCAGCAGCGCGCCGGGCAGCGCAGGCTCGCGGAGGAGCTCACCACCCTGGTGCACGGGGCCGACCAGACCCGTCAGGTGATCGCGGCCAGCCAGGCCCTGTTCGGCCGCGCCGACTTCGCCGAGCTCGACGAGGCGACGCTGGACGCCGTCATGGCCGAGGTCCCCACCGCCGAGGTGCGCCTCTCGGACGAGCCGACGATCGTCGATCTGCTCGTCGGGGCCGGACTCGCGCAGGGCAGGGGAGCGGCCCGCCGCACCGTCAACGAGGGCGGCGCCTACGTCAACAACACCAAAATCGCAGATGAGGCGTGGTCGGTGTCCCGGGACGACCTGCTGCACGGCCGCTGGGCGGTCATTCGACGTGGCAAGCGTCACACTGCGGGCATCAAGGTGCTGTACTAACCTTCGAGCAGGGCCGGAAACGGCGGGTGACCAGCATGTTCACCTCCTTCCGGTCCTGCTCGGCGCCGATTTGACTTCTGATCAGCGGGTGGGTAAATTACTTCAAGTCAGCGCGGAACGGGCCGGAAAACGGACCGGGCGCGGCGGGGGTCACGAACCAAGCTCCCAGTTGAGACTGGTAGAGTGGGTGACTCGAAATTCAAACTCCACAAGCAAGCCGATGGTTGTCGGTCGGACGGGGA